>JAGNNA010000333.1 GCA_017990895.1 Reyranella sp. | reverse complement strand
CTGAGCTCATCCCCCAAAGGGATCAGACGACGTCGATCCGACGACCGGCCGCGCGGGCCCGGATGGCCATCCGGGCCCGCGCGCTTCTTGCGAAGCGCTAAAACCTAACCGATCTGCCTAAGACGAGACGACTTCGCTGCGGGCGAAGTTGCCATAGCTGCGCTCCGGCGTGCCGCGGAACAGCGACATGTGCGTGTGGGTGGCCACGAACGGGTCGCCCACCGCCTTGCGTCCCATCACGGTCGTGGTGCGGCCCGGCCGGTCGAAGCGGTCGCCGTTGGGATGGAAGCCGTAGGACTGCCACACGCCCATGCCGACGGCGGTCAGGCGATCGGCGGAGACGATCGCCTCGATCTTCTCCAAGTCGTAGCGGAACTCGCGGATCGTGCCCCAGACGTTGCGCCACTGCTTCTGCTCGGCCAGGTCGCGGCCGATCATGAAGTCGGTGAAGGTGCCGAAGGCGATCATGTCGTCGGCGAAGATCGGCCGCGCGCCTTCGTAGTCTACGGCGCGGCAGTGCTTCGACAGCGTGTCGAACCACTGCCGCACGGCGGCGAGATCGTCGGGATTGACGGGGTTCCGAAGGTTCATCGCAAGCCTCTCCTAAAGTCCGAAACGCTGCCAGAGTGCGCGCTCCTCGAGCGCGGCCAGGGTGGCGGGGCCGATCATGTCGATCCCGCCGCCGGTGCCGGTGTGCAGGCCAAAGCGCGACAACAGGCGCCGCCGCGGCCCGATGACGGGCAGGTGAACCTTCTCGCCATAGCGCGCCTGCAGGGTGGCGCGCAGTTCGCCGAACCCGTCGACCAGGCCGAATTCGATGCCCCGCCGGGCCGTCCAGAACTCGCCCGTGAACAACATGGACTCGTCGCCCTTCAGCAGCTTGCCGCGGCGCTGCCGGATCCAGTCCTTGAAGCCGTCGTGGATCTCGGCCTGCAGGCGGTTCAGCCGCACGACGTCATCGGGTTGCTCGGGCCGGAAGGGATCGAGCATCGACTTGTTCTCGCCCGACGTATGGACGCGACGTTCGACGCCGATGCGCGCGATCAGGTCCTGGAAGCCGAAGCCCGAGCTGATGACCCCGATCGATCCCACGATCGAACTCGGATCGGCGATGATCTCGTCGGCCGCGCAGGCCAGCCAGTAGCCGCCCGAGGCGGCCACGTCCTCGACGAAAGCGATGACGGGCAGGCCCTTTTCCGCGGCATGCAGGCGGATGCGCTGGGCGATCAGCGCGGATTGGACCGGCGAGCCGCCGGGCGAGTTGAGGGAGAGGGCGACGGCCTTCGCGCCGCGTGTCTCGAAGGCCCGCTTCAGCAGCGGCGCGACCGATTCGATCGACAGGCCCCGGCTGCCCAGAAGGCCGCCGGAGGCGATGACACCCGAGAGGCGGACGACGGGCACGACCGGCCCGCGACGAAAACGATTCCTGATCCAATTCAGCATGCCGGGCACTGTCGTGGGCGGGCCTTTAGAAGGCAAGCGGCTGGCCGTGGCGCAGGATGGCTTCGGCCTCGTCGGTGTAGCCGCCGTCGGCTCGATGCAGGACCAGCGGTTGGGCGTCGCGCCGATGCAAACTCCCCGCGCGGCGGGCACGGACCAGTACGCGAGCCGCGGGCGGCAGTCGCTTCACGGTGACGTCGCCCCAGCCGAGACGTACCAGCACGCCGACGACTTCTTCCAGACGATCGCTGCGATGGATGACGAGCAGAGTCCCTGCGGGTTTCAATGTGCCGGTCGCTACGGTCAGCCACCGTGCGAGATCCGCGCTCGATTCGACCGTGGCGAGCGCCTTGCTCGGGTCCGGCGAGGGATCTGCGACGGCCGCCGAAAGATAGGGCGGATTGGTCGCGACATGGTCGAAGGGACCAAGCGCGGGCGGCAGAGCATGCGCCAGATCGTGAACGAGGATACGGACACGGTCCGCCGCAGCGTTCAGCACGGCATTGCGCTCCGCCAACGCTGCCAGCGTCGGTTGCAGCTCGATGCCGGTGATGCGACAGCCTGGCACGCGCGCGGCGATGCACAGCGCGACGGCGCCGACCCCGGTGCCGAGATCGAGCACGCTCTCTCCCGGCCTTGCGTCGACGGCAGCCGCCAGCAACACGGCGTCCACGGCGATTCGATATCCGCGTCGTGGCTGCAAGAGCTTCACGCGCCCGCCCATCACGGTGTTTTCGGTCGGCGCGGAATCCATGCTACTCATCTCGAACGAATTCATCTTGCAACAACTGGCTTCGCCGGAGAGTTGGCCCTTCCGACATGGCAACCGTCGTCTCTCTCGGAGGCAAGCGCAAGTCGCCCAGCCTCGAACCGCTCCTGACCTACTGCACCGACGACATGGGGCGGGTCGATCGCGAGATCGTGGCGCGTATGCGCTCGCCGGTCGCGCTGATTCCCGAGCTCGCAAACCATCTGGTCGGCGCCGGCGGCAAGCGTATGCGTCCGCTCCTCACGGTCGCGGCGGCTCGGCTGTGCGACTACAGCGAGGGCAGCGACCGCCACATCAAGCTCGCGACCTGCGTCGAATTCATCCATTCCGCCACCCTGCTGCACGATGATGTTGTCGACGTGAGCGCGCTGCGTCGCGGCAAGCCGACCGCCAACACCGTGTATGGCGACAAGGCTTCGGTGCTGGTCGGCGATTTCCTGTTCACGCGCGCCTTCGAGCTGATGGTCGAGGTCGGTTCGCTCGACATTCTCGGCGTGCTGTCGAACGCTTCCTCGACGATCGCCGAAGGCGAGGTGCTGCAGCTGGTCAGCCAGCGCGACATCAGCACGCCCGAGGCGACCTATCTCGAGATCATCAAGGCGAAGACGGCCAAGCTGTTCGCCGCGGCAGCCGAGGTCGGCGCCATGGTGGCCGGCCGCAACGGTCCGGAGCGGGTGGCGCTGCAGAGCTTCGGCATGAATCTCGGCATCGCCTTCCAGCTCGTCGACGATGCGCTCGATTACTCCGGTCGCGAGGCCAAGCTGGGCAAGTCGGTCGGCGACGATTTCCGTGAGGGCAAGATCACCCTGCCGGTGATTCTCGCCTTCCTGCGCGGCGGCGCCGTCGATCGCGAATTCTGGAAACGCACCATCGAGAAGCTCGACCAGCGCGAGGGCGATCTCGAACAGGCTTACAGCCTGATCGAGCGACACGGCGCCCTGTCCGACACGCTGGAGCGTGCACGCCACTATGGCGCCATGGCGCGCGACGCGCTGGGGTTGTTCCCCAGCACGCCGCTCAAGTCGGCACTGCTCGAAGCGGTCGACTTCGCCATCGACCGCGCTCATTAGGCTTCGTCACGTCGTGGCTGCGCAGCACGTACTCGCCATCGACCAGGGCACGACCAGCACTCGAGCGATCGTCTTCGACGCAGGCGGCCGGCTGGTCGCCTCGGCGCAGAAGGAACTGCCGCAGATCTTTCCCCGGCCCGGCTGGGTCGAGCACGATCCGGAGGAAATCTGGTCGGCGACGGTCGAGGTCTGCCGCGGCGCGCTCGCCAAGGCGAAGCTCGGCGCCGGGGATCTGGCCGGCATCGGCATCACCAACCAGCGCGAGACCACGGTCGTGTGGGATCGTGCCACCGGCAAGCCGATCCACAACGCCATCGTCTGGCAGGACCGGCGTACGGCCGACCGCTGCGCCTCCCTGAAGAAGGAAGGGCACGAGAAGCTCTTCACCGACCGCACCGGGCTGCTGCTCGATCCCTATTTCTCAGGCACCAAGATCGCGTGGATTCTCGACAACGTCGCCGGCGCCCGCGCCGCCGCCGACAGGGGCGCGCTCGCGGCCGGCACGATCGAATGCTTCCTGCTGTGGCGTCTGACCGGCGGCAAGGTGCATGCCAGCGATGCCACCAACGCCAGCCGCTCGCTGCTGCTCGACATCCGCAAGGGCAGCTGGGACGCGGAGCTGATGAAGATCCTCGGTGTGCCGGCGTCGCTGCTGCCTAAGGTCGTCGACTGTTCAGGTGAACTGGGCGTCGCCGACGCCGGCATCCTCGGCGCGCCGGTTCCCATTCTCGGCATGGCCGGCGACCAGCACGCCGCCACCATCGGGCAGGTCTGCATCAAGCCCGGCATGGTGAAGGCGACCTACGGCACGGGCTGCTTCGCGCTGCTCAATACCGGCAGCATCGCCGTGCATTCACGCCACCGCCTGCTGACGACGATCGCCTACCAGCTCGACGGACGGCGCACCTATGCGCTCGAAGGCAGTATCTTCATCGCGGGCGCCGCGGTGCAATGGCTGCGCGACGGGCTGAAGCTGATCGAGAAATCCTCCGACGTCGAGAAGGTCGCCGCCGGCGCGGAGGACGGGCACGGCGTCTACATGGTGCCGGCCTTCGTCGGACTGGGCGCGCCGCATTGGGACCCTGAGGCACGCGCGGCCATTCTGGGCCTGACGCGCGATTCGGGGCCGGGAGAGATTGCCGCCGCGACCCTCGATTCGGTCTGTTACCAGACCCGCGATCTCCTGGAAGCCATGCGGGGCGATGGCGCCCAGATCGACGAGCTGAGGGTCGATGGCGGCATGGTTGTGAACGACCCGCTGATGCAGCGCCTCGCCGACACGACGGGCACGCCGGTCGAACGGCCGGAGGTGACCGAGACCACCGCGCTCGGCGCCGCCTTCCTGGCCGGCCTGAAGGCGGGCCTGTGGCCCTCGCTGGAGGACCTGTCCAGGACCTGGGTGCTCGACCGGGCGTTCAGGCCTTCCGAGGACAGCGCCTCGCGCGACCGTCGCTATGCAGGCTGGAAGGACGCGGTCCGCCGGGTCCGCAGTTCCTGATTGCTGGTCGGGAGCGCGGCCATTAGGTTGCGCCCGCCATGAAAAGCCGCGCCAATCCCGTCTACTGCAGCATCGACACGACCGATCTTGCCCACGCCACCAGGCTGATCCAGAGCGTCGCCGGAGGGCCCAAGCCGGCCGTCGGCGGCATCAAGCTCGGACTGGAATTCTTCCTCGCCCATGGCGCGCCGGGCGTGCGCTATGCGTTTCCGACCCCGGTGCGCGCGACGGGGGTCGGCTTCTTTCTCGACCTCAAGCTGCACGACATTCCCAACACCGTGGCGGGCGGCATCCGCGCCGTGGTCGACCTCGCGCCGACTTTCATCACGATCCACGCCGGCGGCGGCCGCGAAATGATGAAAGCCGCGGTCGAAGAGGCCGGCTCGCAGGCGGTCAAGCAGAATGTCGCACGGCCGAAGCTGCTCGGCGTCACCGTGCTGACCTCGCTCGACCGGTCCGATCTCGAATCGACCGGCGTCAACGCCGATCCGTCGGACCAGGTGCTGCGGCTTGCGGCGCTCGCGCAGGAGAGCGGCCTCGACGGCGTGATCTGCTCGCCGCTCGAGATCGAAGCGCTGCGCAGGCAGTGCGGTTCCGATTTCGTGCTCATGGTGCCGGGCATCCGCCCCGCGGGCAGCGCCGCCAACGACCAGAAGCGAGCGATGACGCCGCGCCAAGCGGTCGATCTCGGCGCCACCAACCTGGTCGTCGGTCGCCCGATCTACCAGGCACAGGATCCGCGCGCCGCGGCCGAGGCGATCGCGCGCGAGGCCGGCGTCAACGAC
>JAGNNA010000332.1 GCA_017990895.1 Reyranella sp. | reverse complement strand
GGCCCCGACCCCAGGGAGGCATCCGTGCGCAATCTCACCCCGACCTCGATCACCCAGGCCTTCGCCGACTATGCGCGCAAGGCGCCATCCGAGCGTGCCCGGACCTTGCTGGTCTCGCTGGCCAGCCACCTGCACGGCTTCGTGCGTGAGAACAAGGTCACCCAGGCGGAGTGGGGCGCCGCGATCGACGCGCTGACGCGCGCGACGAAGTTCACCGACGACAAGCGCAACGAATACATCCTCTTCTCTGACCTGCTCGGCGTGTCGTCGCTCGTGGACATGGTGAATGCCGCCGGCAGCGGAACGCCGTCGTCCGTACTCGGCCCGTTCCACATCGAGGGCGCGCCCGAACTGCCCAATGGCGGCGACCTCTGGCGCGGCCAGGTCGGCGAGCCGCTGGTCGTGAGCGGGCGCATCGTCGACGCAAAGGGTGCGCCGGCGAAGGGGGCCGTGCTGGCGATCTGGCAGAATGCAGGCAACGGGCTCTATGCCCAGCAGGACGCCGCGCAATCGCCGACCAACTATCACGCGCGCCTCGCCGTGGCGGAGGACGGCACCTTCGCCTTCACCACCGTGCGGCCGGTCTCCTACAAGGTGCCCGACGACGGCCCGGCCGGCGACATGCTCCGCGTGCTCGGTCGCGACGCCTGGCGGCCCGCCCATCTGCACATGATCATCCAGGCGCCCGGGCACGCGCCGCTGATCACCGAGTTCTTTCCCGAGGACGACGAGCATCTCGATGGCGACGCTGTGTTCGGTGTGCGCGCCGGCCTCGTCCTGCCCTTTGCCAGGGTCACCGACCGCGCGGCGCTGCCCGCCAACCTCGTGGCACGCGAAACGCTGCCCTTGCCGGTCTGGGCCACGCGCCTCGACCTTACCCTGCCTGCGGGTTGATGCCGCTCGTTCGCGTCCGCGACGTCTCCCAGGTCTTCGCGAACGGCGTCCGGGCGCTGGACGGCGCGTCGCTCGACATCGAGGCCGGTGAGTTCCTGAGCGTGCTGGGCCCCTCGGGCTGCGGAAAGTCGACCCTGCTGCGCCTGATCGCCGACCTCGCCGAGCCGACCGCCGGCGCGATCGACTGGCCGCACGGCAGGCCCGACCTGGGCTTCGTCTTCCAGGAGCCGACCCTCATGCCGTGGACGACGGCGCTCACCAACGTGGCCCTGCCGCTCAAGCTGCGCGGGGTGGTGCGTTCGGAGCGCGAGGCGCGGGCGGCCGAGGCGCTCGCGGGTGTGGGGCTCCAGGGCTTCGAGAAGAGCTATCCGCGCGAACTGTCGGGCGGCATGAAGATGCGCGTTTCGATCGCGCGCGCGCTGGTCACGGCACCCAAGCTGCTCCTGATGGACGAGCCCTTCGCTGCACTCGACGAGATTACGCGGCGCAGGCTCAACACCGATCTGCTGGAACTCTGGCAGCGCACGCGCTTCACCGCCGTTTTCGTCACCCATTCCGTGTTCGAATCGGTGTTCCTGTCCCAGCGCATCGTGGTCATGAGCGCGCGCCCCGGCCGCGTGCGTTCCGAGCTCGCCATCCCGGCGCCCTATCCGCGCAGCGAAGCCTTCGGCACCTCTGCCGACTACGCCGCCCTCTGCCGCCTCACCTCGGCGCAGCTCTCCGAGGCGATGGCGGCATGAGCGCGATGACCTCGGGCGTGCACAACCCCCTCACCCAGCCTCTCCCCCGAGCGGGGAAGAGGAGGAAGAAAGGAGTGCCCTTCATGTTCCTCTCCCCCTTGGAGGAGAGGCTGGGTGAGGGGGTTCCCCGGTGAGCGCCCGCTTCGTCGCGCCGGCCCTGACGGGCCTGTTCATGCTGGCCCTGTGGGAGGGCCTCGTCCGGGCGATGGCGATCCCGCCCTACATCCTGCCGGGGCCGATCCTGGTGGCGAAAACGCTGGTGTCGGACTGGGGCACGCTGTGGCCGGCGCTCCTGGTCACGCTCACCATAACCCTGCAGGCCCTGCTGGCCGCGGTGGTGGTCGGCGTCCTGCTGGCGCTGCTGTTCTCGCTGTCGCGCTGGATCGAGCTGTCGCTTTTTCCCTACGCCATCATCCTGCAGGTGACGCCGATCGTGGCCATCGCGCCGCTGATCATCGCCTGGGTGGACGACGTCAGCGTCTCGCTGCTGATCTGTGCCTGGCTGGTGGCCTTCTTTCCGATCCTGTCCAACACGGTGCTGGGGTTGCGCTCGGTCGACCGCAATCTGCTCGACCTGTTCGAGCTCTATGGCGCGAGCCGCTGGCGCACGCTGCTCGACCTGCGTTTGCCGGCGGCGCTGCCCTACTTCCTGGGGGGCCTGCGCATCTCGGGTGGGTTGGCGCTGATCGGCGCCGTCGTCGCCGAGTTCGTGGCGGGCTCCGGCGGCCGCGAGTCGGGCCTCGCCTACCGCATCCTCGAATCGGGCTACCAGCTCAAGATCCCGCGCATGTTCGCGGCCCTGGTGCTGATCTCCGCGGCGGGCATTGCGATCTACATGTTGCTGTCGCTGGTCTCGCACCTGCTGCTGCGGCGCTGGCACGAGAGCGCACTCAAGGAAGAGTGAGTCAGGACCGGCGCAGCGCTGCCCGGCCGAGGAAGAACGATGCGGTCGCCACGCCGGCGGCCAGCAGGAGATAGCCCGCTTCATAGACGCCGGTGATGGCCAGCACGGCGCGGAAGAGGAGCGGCGAGAGCAGGGCGCCGCAGAAGACGAAGAGCTGCGTCGCGCCGGTGAACTCCGCGGCGCGTCCCGGTGGAGCCCGCGAGGCGGCCTCGGCGATGAAGACGCCATTCCAGCCGACCGCAGTGCCGCCCAGGATCGTGCAGACGATGTAGATTGCCGTGGTCGGCCAGGCGGGCGTCGAGAAGGCCATCGCGGTCGCTGCCATCGCGACGATGGCGCCGATGCCGGCCAGCACCGCCGACGGCCGGCGCAACAGGTCGGCGAGCGCGCCCCAGAAGATGCGGCCAAAGGCGCCGGCGACCGTTGCCGTTGCCAGAAGCGCACCGGCCACCACGTAGGACATCTGTAGCCCGTCGACGGCATAGACGACGGTGAAGTTCACGACGATCGCTTGCGTGGCCGAGAACAGCATCCCGATGAAACACATCGGCCGCAGGATCGGATCGCGCCAGGCGAGCTGCAGCGGCTCGAATATCTCGGCCAGGGTCGGCAGGCGCGCCGCGCCGCCCGTGCTCTCATCGTCGTAAACGGCGCGCAGGGGCTGCATGGCGATCGCCGTAACGATCGAGAGGAGGCCGACCGCGGCCGCGGCCCAGCGCCAGCCGAAATAGAGGGCGAGGGTCGGCAGCACGGCGCCGCAGATCGCGAAGCCGACGGGCACGCCGCTCTGCTTCAGCGAAAAGGTCACATTGGCCAGACGCTTTGGCGATACACGCGCCAGGATGTGCGAACTGGCGATGGTGAGCGGCCCGCATCCCAGACCCACGATGAACGCCGAGAGCGCGGCCATCGCCAGCCCGCCGGCCGCGAAGACGAAGGACCCGATCGCCGCGACGGTGAGTCCTGTCTGCATGAAGCGGATCGGCCCCAGCCGTCGATTGATCGTGCCCCCGGCCACGCTGGAGACCATCGCGGCGAGATAGACGATCGACACGTAGTAGGCGACGTCGGCCGCGGCGATGCCGAACTCGGTGGCGGCCGCCGGTGCCAGCACGGAGGCCTGGTTGAAGACCATCGTCGAGATGACCTGAACGAGGGTCAACGAAACGAGGGCGACGAGATAGCGACGGAGATCGGTCGGCGCGGCGGACATGCGCCGCGACTATAGCGACCTACTTCAGGCCGGCGAGAAAACTATCGACGAGAGGTAACCGGACGGAACTGCCGTTGCTCGATCCCGCGAGACTGTGCCCGTCGCGACCGAAGGCACCGACTGGACGGTACGTCGCCTTGCCGCCCGCGCCGTCATAGGCCTCGACCATCCGCTTGGCGAGAGAGGGCTCGAAGAAGCTGTCGTTCTCCGCATAGATCCAGAGCATCGGGACACGTGCCGTCGCACCGTATTTCGCAGCGGCATCGACGAGCGATCTGGGAGCGCAGTTGCCGACGCCGCCGCCCGCCAGTTTCTGATGTCCGCCACGGCCGCCGGCGAAACTGATCATGCCCGCCACGCCGGCCGGGTTGCGGCTCGACAGGGCGACCGTCGCCCAGCCGCCGGCGGACTGGCCGACGACGATCGTCCGGTCGGGCGCGACGTAGGGCTGGGCGCGCATGAAGTCGAGGGTGGCCTGGATATCGGCGGCGCCCTGAAGTCCGGCGTTGAAATAGTCGGCCAACTCGCACGAACCGTAGCCTTCGGCCCAGCTCCCGCCGCTCTCGCCGTAGCCGCGGCGGAGCGGCAGCGCGACGACATAGCCGCGCGACAGGAAGAACGACGAAAGGGCCGAGTAGCGCGGGCGCTCGATTTTGGGCCGCTGCGAACCGTCCGCGGGCGAGCCGTGATTGATGACGACGAGCGGGCTTCTTGCCTCGCCCGGCGGGCGCGTCACCGTCGCGATCAATGTTGATCCACCCGGACCCGGAATGCGGACGACCTGCTCGCGATCCTGTGCGGCCAGTGGCCCGATGCAGATGAAAAAGAGGAGAACTGCAATTGGACCAAAGCGCATCGTGATCTCCTAGCGCCCGCTACGCCGTGCCGGCTTGCCGCGTCCGCCCGAGCCGGTGCGCACGCCGCGGAAGACCCGCGAATGCTGCATCTTGCCGAGATGGACTCCGACATTGGCGCTGGCGGCCTGGCCCGGCAGTTCGAGTTCGTGGGCCTCGAGGCGCCGGATCTCGTCGCGCAGGCGGCCCGCTTCCTCGAATTCGAGGTCGGCGGCGGCGGCGCGCATGCGCTTCTCGAGCTCGGCGATGTGGGTGCGGAGGTTGTGCCCGACCAGATGAACGTCGCCCGAGACGCCGGTGTCGACCGTGTAATGGTCGCGCTCGGCGGTCGACTGCAGGATCTCGGCGATGTTGCGCTTCACCGAGGCCGGGGTGATGCTGTGCTTCTCGTTGTAGGCGGTCTGCTTGGCGCGACGACGATCGGTCTCCGAAATGGCGTACTTGATCGAGTCCGTCATCTTGTCGGCGTAGAGGATGACTCGGCCCTCGACATTGCGCGCGGCGCGGCCGATCGTCTGTACCAATGAAGTGGGCGAGCGCAGGAAGCCTTCCTTGTCGGCATCGAGGATGGCGACCAGCGCGCATTCGGGAATGTCGAGGCCCTCGCGCAGCAGGTTGATGCCGACCAGCACGTCGAAGGCGCCCAGCCGCAGGTCGCGGATGATCTCGATGCGCTCCAGCGTGTCGATGTCGGAATGCAGGTAGCGGCAGCGGATGCCGGACTCGTGCATGTACTCGACCAGATCCTCGGCCATGCGCTTGGTGAGGACGGTGACCAGCACGCGCTGGCCCTTCTTCGCGCAATCCTTGCACTCGGCGATCAGGTCGTCGACCTGCTTCTCGACGGGCCGGATGATCACGGTTGGATCGATCAGGCCGGTCGGACGGATCACCTGCTCGATGAAAGTGCCCTGGGTGCGCTCCATCTCCCAGTCGCCCGGGGTGGCGCTGACATAGGT
>JAGNNA010000039.1 GCA_017990895.1 Reyranella sp. | reverse complement strand
CTCAAGGCCGCGATCGCCGGCGAGACGCACGAGTACACCGACATGTACCCGGGCATGGCGCGCACGGCGCGCGAGGAAGGTTTCGCCGAGGTCGCCGACTGGTTCGAGACGCTGGCGAAGGCCGAGAAGAGCCACGCCGGCCGCTTCCAGAAGGCCCTCGACTCGATGGCTTGAGCCCTCCGGGCTCGTTCCGAAGGGGACCCCGCGCGGGTCCCCTTTTTCTTCCCCGCTCCCCGTCAAGAAGCGAGCGACCATGCGCGAAGGCAGTCTCGAAGCACCGATCCGGCACGACCTCGACTGGCAGAATCCCTGGTTCTGGGACGAGAAAGCGCTCGAGAAGGAGATGGAGCGCGTCTTCGACATCTGTCACGGCTGCCGCCGCTGCTTCAACCTTTGCGATTCCTTCCCGCGTCTGTTCGACCTGATCGACAATGGTCCGACCGGCGAACTCGACGGGGTGAAGAAGGAAGACTACGCGCAGGTCGAGGAAGCCTGCACGCTCTGCGACATGTGCTTCATGACCAAGTGTCCCTACGTGCCGCCGCACGAGTGGGCGCTGGACTTCCCGCACCTCATGCTGCGCCATCGCGCCGTGCAGGCGCGCAAGAAGGGCGTCAATTTCGTCGACAGGCAGCTCGCAGACACCGATCGCAGCGGCCGCCTGGGCACGTTCCTCGCCTCGGCAGCGAACTGGGCTACCGACGAGCACAATACGACGACCCGCCGAAGCATGGAGCGGCTCGCCGGCATCCACCACGGAGCGCGCCTGCCGCGCTATGCCGGTGAGACGTTCGAGATCCGGGCGCGCCGCGAAGGCGCGGTGCTCAACGAGGCGGCGCCGGCCTTCGGCAAACGCAAGGCGGTCCTCTATGCGACCTGCTTCGTGAACTTCAATAATACCGACATCGGCGCCGCCGCGCGCGCCGTGCTGGCCAAGAACGGCGTCGAGACCGAGGTGGTGCATCCGGCCTGCTGCGGCATGCCCAAGCTCGAGCTGGGCGACATCGAATCGGTGGCCAGCGCGGCCAGGGAAGTTTCGGCCGCCCTGCTGCCATGGGTCGACAAGGGCTACGACATCATCGCGCTGACGCCGTCCTGCGCGCTCATGCTCAAGTTCGAGTGGAAGCTGATCTGTCCGAAGGATCCGGCGATCGAGCGGCTGTCGAATGCCACCTTCGACCTCTCGGAATACGTCGTCGACATCGCCAAGAAGCACGGTGTGGCGCCGGGTCTGGAGCCGCTGGAAGGTGGCGTCAGCGTCCATCTCGCCTGTCATGCGCGGGCGCAGAACATGGGCGCGAAGGCGGCCGAGATGCTGCGCCTGGTGCCGCAGACGAAGGTCGCCGTGATCGAGCGCTGCAGCGGCCATGGCGGCATCTGGGGCGCGCGAACGGAGAATTTCGAGACCGCGGTGAAGGTCGGCAAACCGGCCGCGCAGGCCGCGCTCAAGAACGACACCAGCTTTGTCGCGTCCGAATGCCCGCTGGCGGCCGATCATCTGATGCAGGTGATGGAGATGACCGCGGGCGACACGGTACCGAAGCCGTCGCGGGCCAGCCATCCCATCGAACTTCTGGCGCAGGCCTACGGGCTTGCCGGGACGGACAAGTGATGCCGCGCAAGATCGACGCCTCCGACATCATCCCGGCCGCGGAGTACGGCAAGCTGCGGGCGGAGCGCCGCCGGCAGATCGCGGAGATCAAGAAGAACCGGCGTATGGAGGTCGGTCCCTTCGCGACCTTCTATTTCGAGTCCTTCGACACGATGCTGCACCAGGTGCACGAGATGCTCTTCATCGAGAAGGGCGGCGCCGAACAGCTTCCCGACGAACTCGCGGCCTACAATCCGCTGATTCCCACCGGCAGCGAGCTGGTCGCCACCGTGATGTTCGAAATCGACGATCCGCTGCGCCGCGCGCGCGTGCTCGGCATGCTGGGCGGCGTCGAGCACAAGGCCTTCATCCGGGTTGGGGGCGAAACGATTCGCGGCGTGCCGGAGGACGATCAGGAACGCTCGCGCGAGGACGGCAAGGCCTCGTCCGTGCAGTTCGTCCGCTTTCCCTTCACGCCGGCCCAGGTCGAGGCTTTCAGGAGCGGCACCGGCGATGTCGTCGTCGGCTTCGATCACGCCAACTATGGCCACATGGCCGTGATGTCTGCTCCCGTGCGCCAGGCGCTTTCGGCCGACTTCGCCTGAACGCGGCCGGCCTTCGTCAGTAGTTCATCGGCAGCACGAGGACGATCGGGTCGCCGCGCATGCCGGCCGGCACCGGCGGCAGCGGCATGGCGCGCCGGATCGCCGCCATCTCGGCGTTGTCGATCAGCGCCCAGCCGCTCGAATGATCGAGCCTGATATCGAGCAGCTCGCCGGCCCGGTTGATCGTGACGCGCGTGACGACACGGCCATGCTGCCGGGCGGCCCGGGCGGCAGCGGGATAGTCGCGATAGGGTTCGATGTGCCGGTACACGCGCGACAGATAGTCGTTGCGGGCGCCGCCATCGCCCATCGCCTGGTCGAAGGATCCGCTCGACGGTCCCCCGAGGCTCGAGGTCTGTGGCGGATAATCCTGGAGCCGCATGCCGGCCGTCTGCGCCGTGCGAGGCGTGTTCGGTGAGCGCGGGGCCGGGCGGACCTGAAGGGGCGGTGGGGCGGCCGGCGGTCGTTCCAGAGTCACATGCGGCTTCCAGGACGAAGCATCAGTCTGCCACGCGGCCTCCGCCTCCGCTTCGGTGGGAGGTTGCGGGCCGGCGGTGGCCGTCTCGACTGGCACCGGCGTTGAAACAGCGGTGGGTTCGGCAGGCTTCGGGACGTCAGGTGTAACGGTCGCCTGCTGTGGGGCGGCGGGTGTTGGCGGCGCGTCGACCGGAGCCGGTTCGGCGGGCGCCGTCCTCGACGACCCGGGCTCGGGCGGCAAGACCTCGGACGCCGCGGGAGCGGGGCCTGCCGCGTTCCCGGCGGACAGGGGCTGCGGATCGATCGAGATCATGATCGGCGTTTCCGCATGATCGAGACGGCGCGGCGCCGCAGCCCACCACAGGGACGCGGCGACGAGCACGTGCAGGCCGACTGCCAGGGCGAGCGCCCCTGGCGACATCCGCCCGGACTGCGACCGGAGGAAGCTGTCGTGAATCACGGCATCGCAAGTTCTACGGTCGGGCGACGGTCTCGGCCAGCCGGATCGGCGGCCGCCCTCCGCCGTCAGCGCTGCTCGTTGTAGCGGAAGCTGACGGGAAGCTGGAACGTGTGCCGGTCGCCTGGGATATCGGCGGGCAGCGGGGGATAGGGGCTGGCGCGCCGGATCGTTTCCAGCACGCCCGCGTCGAGCGAGGCGACACCGCTCGACTTCTCCATGACCACGCCCAGCAGCTCTCCCTGGCGCGAGATCGTCACGCGCGTCAGCACCGTGCCTTCCTCGCGGATCGTGCTGGTGTTCTTCGGGACATAGGGGAACTGCGCGATCCTCCGCATGACCTGCCACAGATACTGTTCCTGCGCCCGCTTCTGCCCGTAATTGTCGGCGGGATTGCGGAAGACCGGTGAGGGCTGAGCGGCCGCCCGCGAGTCCGAACCTCCTGGCGCCTGCGGCGCCAGCGGAGACGGTCGAAGCTGCTGGTACTGCGGGGCGGGCGGCGGCGGGTGCTGCGCCGGGGGCGGCGGTGGAGGCGGCGGCGCCGGCCGCGCGGCCTGTTGTTGTTGCGGCGGCGCGGGCGTTGGCGGACGCGCGACCGGCGGAGGTTTCGGGATGTCCCGCTCGGTCACGGGCGGCGGTGGCGCGTCGAGCGGCGGCAGGGCCTGCTCGAGCGACGGCGGGGGTGGAGGCGGCGGCGGTTCGGGCTTCGCAAGCGCCTGTTGCGGTGGCGGCGGCTCCTGCCTGGCCTCCTGCGGCTTCGGCTCCTCCGGCCTGGGTTCCTCCTTCGGGCCCGTCTCCTTCACCGTGTCGGGGGAGGGCATGTCTGGCGCCTTTGGCTCAGGTTTCTCCACGCCGGCGACGTCGCGCGGGTTGGTGCTGCGCTCGGCGGGCAGCGGCGGCAGGCCGAGGCGCATCGGCGGCGTCGCAGGCTGCGGCGTAGGCGTCGGCGCGCTGGCCACGGGCGCGGGCGGCGGTGGAGCCGGGGTGGCGGCCGGCTCCGGCGTCGGCGCGGCCTTTTCCTCGGCAACCGAAGGCGCGGCCACCGGTGCGTCCATCGTGATCTCGATGGCATCCTCGAAATGATCGACCGGACGCAGCGGCGAGATCCAGAACAGGGCGAGTCCCACGCCGACATGCAGCAGCACGGCCAGCGCCACGGCTGACGGCGGCATGTGCTCGAAGCGGGAGGAGGTGAGACTGACGTCGTGGGTCACGGTGACCCCGTTCTACGGGGCGGCCCGGCGGGCCGCTAGTTGATCGGCTCGGATTTGTAGACGCCCCACATGCCGCTCCGCTCGATCCAGCCGCTCACGCCCGAAACCTTGACGCGGCACCAGTCGCCGGCGCAGGAGCGGATCTCACCCAGGACTTCCGGCTCGAGCCGCGCCACGACCTCGGCCGATGAGGCCGGCGTCTTGTGAACGCTGGCGGTTTTCGCGTTGATGATGAACGAGCGCTTGCCGGTGAGCAGGCTCTGGTGGACCCAGCCGCTGGCGCCCTGCCAGTCGCGGATTTTGCGCCAGTTCTCGTACTCGGCGACGATCTCGACCGGCATGGCCTTGCGTTTGAACACCCAGTCGACCGGATAGCGCGAGCCCGGACCGGTCCGGACATTGACCTCGTCGGAACGGAGGGAGGCGAAGCGGGGGATGGGCAGGCCGGAACCCTTGCGCTGGACGTTGGTCGGCTTGTCGGCGGCGAAGGCCGCTTTGCCGCCGGTCTGGGGCAGGGAAAACGCTGCCAGAGCGACGCAAAAGGCACCGAGCAGGACCGACGATCGAATTCCCATTGGCGATTCTATACCTGAATTCTTCAAATGAGGCGACAAGTTGCTGAAAAGGCGCCGCTTTTCGGCATGACGAAAGGCAGGGGCGTTTGCTGGACAAGCCGCGCGCGGAATTGGTAATCGGGCTTAGTCCCTGTTACGAGCCAGCGCCGGTCCCCATTCACATGCCGTCCACTCCCAAGAAGAAGCCGCTGGTGATCGTCACCCGAAAGCTCCCCGACGCCATCGAGACGCGTCTGATGGAGCTTTTCGACACGCGCCTGAATGCCGATGACAAGCCGCTGACCGGTGCCCAGCTGGTCGAGGCCGTGAAGGCGGCCGATGTGCTGGTGCCCACGGTGACCGACCGGATCGACGCCCGCGTGCTGTCGCAGGCGGGGCCGAAGCTGAAGCTGATCGCCTCGTTCGGCACCGGCGTCGACCATATCGACCTCGACACCGCCCGCCAGCGCGGCATCACCGTCACCAACACGCCGGGCGTGCTGACGGAAGACACGGCCGACATGGCGATGGCGCTGGTGCTGGCCACGGCGCGTCGCGTGGGCGAGGGCGAGCGGCTGGTGCGTAGCGGCAAGTGGTTCGGCTGGAGCCCGACCTCGATGCTGGGCGCCCGCCTGCAGGGCAAGCGTCTGGGTATCGTCGGCATGGGCCGCATCGGCCAGGCGCTGGCGCGTCGCGCGCGTGGCTTCGGGCTGGCGATCCACTATCACAACCGCAAGCGGGTGCACGGCGAGATCGAGCGCGAACTCGAGGCGACCTACTGGGAGAGCCTCGACCAGATGCTGGCGCGCATGGACATCGTGTCCGTGAACTGCCCGCATACGCCCGCGACGTTCCACCTTCTCTCGGCCCGGCGCCTCAAGCTGATGAAGCCGACCTCGATCCTCGTGAACACCGCGCGCGGCGAGGTGATCGACGAGAACGCGATGGTGCGCATGCTGAAGGCGGGCGAAATGGCCAGCGCCGGCCTCGACGTCTACGAGAACGAGCCGCAGGTGAACCCGAAGCTGCTCGAGATGGACCGCGTGGTGCTGCTGCCGCACATGGGCTCGGCCACGCTCGAGGGCCGCATCGAGATGGGCGAGAAGGTCCTGATCAACATCAAGACCTTCGCCGACGGCCACAAGCCGCCGGACCGGGTGCTCGCGACGATGTTTTAGGCGCGTTCACACGCGCCGGCGGGCGGCAGGCGCTGCAGCGAAGCGAAGCGCCGAGAGCCCGCACGATTCCAATTGCGCACCATTGTCTTTTCTGTCCGGTGCGGGCTCTCGCGCCTGTGAAGGCGCTGCCGCCCGCCAGCGCGTCGTCGCAACGACGCGCTATAGGTCGCCTTCCACCATCTCGCGCGCGCGATTGTCGATCAGCACGTCGCGCGTCGCGCGGCCGACCTGGGCGCCGATCAGGATGGTGAGCGACGTCCAGTACATCCAGACCATGATGGCGGCGAAGCCCGCCGTGGCGCCGAACGCCGAGGTGAGCTGGGTCACCTCGAAATAGAACACCAGCGCGCGATTGCCGACCGCGAAGAGCAGCGCGTTCACCAGACCGCCGATCAGTGCGTAGCGCCAGGGGACATGGCCGGTCGGCAGCCACTTGTAGATCAGCGTGAAGAAGGCCGAGAGCAGGCCGTAGTGCACGGAGGTCGAGATCGCCGGGCCGATCCAGACACCGAGGATGGGAAATCTCTCGAGCACGCCGGCATAGGCCGAGATCAGCACGCTCGCCAGGATCACGACGATCAGCAGCACGCCGAGCACGATCATCAGCAGCACGGCCAGCAGCCGCGACTTCAGGCTGGCCAGCACCGGATGGACCGTCGGTCCCTTGTTGGTTCGCCAGATCGCGTCGATTCCGTCATCCAGTTCCACGAAGACGCGGGTGCCGGTGTAGAGCAGCACGGCGGCGCCGGCGAGGGCGGCGATGCCGCCGCCGCGGAACAGGTCCTCCGACGCGAAGCGGCGGATGGTGCGCAACTGGTCCTGCGCCACGACGGTGCCCAGCGCATCGAAGATCGTCTCCTGCGCCATGAACCTGCCGACGAACGGCTCGGCGATGGCGATCGTGAAGATCATGATCGGACCGAGCGCGAACATCGTGTAGAACGCCATCGCCGCGGCCGAGGTCGACAGCCTGTTCGCGAAATAGCCGTAGCCGGCCTCGTAGGCGATACGCCAGAGCGTTTGGATCATGGGTCAGCGCAGATGGGCGATGGCGTTGGCATAATACGCGAGGACCGGCCGCTCGGTTGCGACGACGGAGAAGAATCCCTCGCCACTCTCTTCTACCAGATGGCGCAGCGAGAGCATGCGCAACCCGACATGGAAGGCGTAGTCGCGATCGCTGCGCGGCAGGTAGAGCTTCGCGCCGCGCCTCTCGAAATGCGCGATCAGGTCTGACGCCCGGGCCTTGAGTTCGAGTTCGTCGAGCGGCGCCTCCGCTTCGAGCAGGATCGTCGCCATCAGGGATACCGGCAGGACCGGGACGAGGCGGGCGATCTCGCCCATCACGTTGTTCGCCAGCCGGCCGATCACCTCGAAGCGCTGCTCCTTGTCGAGCGCGCGGAGGTCGCTGCCGCCCCTCGGCCCACCATGGGCGGCCAGCCAGCCGCGCGCCGAGATGGGGGCGCCGAAATTCACGCAGGCATAGCCGAAGCGGTGCCATTGCCCGCGCAGCATCAGCCCGATCTGGCTCGCCCAGAAGGCCAGCGCCGTGCGCACGGCGAACCAGGCGCTTCGCCGGCCCGCCTCGCGGTCGAGCGAGCGCAGCAGGGTGCGATCCTCCAGCACGCGATCGTAGTTCAGCGCCACCGGCACGAAGACGATGTCGTGGGTACCGTTGGGATCGAACGATTTCAGCATGTAGTCGAACAGGCCGAGCTTGGGCTCGCGCAGGCGGCCGTCGCGCGACAGGCCGCCTTCGGGATACATCGCCTGGGCGACTCCGGCCTCGGTCGCCATGTGGACGTAGCGTTCGAGCACCCGCCGGTAGATCGGGCTGTCGGAGTTGCGGCGCACGAAATAGGCGCCCATCGACCGGATGAGCTGCTGCAGTGGCCAGATGCGCGCCCACTCGCCTACCGCGTAGGACAGGGCCGTGCGCTCGGCCGCGAGGAAGGCCACCAGCACGTAGTCCATGTTGCTGCGATGGTTCATCACGAACACCACGGTCGTGTCGGGCGACACGCCGGCCAGCGTGCGTTCGTCGGCATAGCCCAGCCGCACGCGATAGAGGAACCGCGCGACGGCGCGGGCGATCGAATAGCCGACCCGGAAATAGATGTATGCGTTGAAGGTCGGCACGATCTCGCGCGCGTAGCGATGAACTTCCGTCATCGCGACCTCGCGCGGCACGTTGTGGGTGCGCGCATGCTCGTTGGCGGCGGCCACGACCTGCGGGTCGTAGATCAGGCGGTCGATCAGGACCTGCCGCTTGGTGAGCTGGAACGGCTTGATCTCGACGGCGAGGCGGCGGTTGACCCGGTCGATCAGCCGGTTGAGCCGTCGCCGCAAGAACCAGCGGCCACTCGGGATGAGCAGCCGGTCGAGCAGCGACCACAGCGCGAAGGCCAGGATCGCGACGAACAGCCAGAGCGGAAGGGTGACGGGCTCGCCCATTTGCGTCTTCCCGCGCTCCTTCCCGTGCCGCTCGCGTCAGTACTGCTTGAGGCCGAGGCCGGCGATCGCGAGCAGGATCGATGTGATGCCCAGGATCGCCGTCGAACCAAGCGTCCCCAGCAGGCGGCCCTTGGGGATCAGACCCAGCATGCCGCCGGCATGCAGGACGCGCGCGACCAGCAGCACCACCGACAGGGCAGCGACCATGCGGAAGCCGTAGAAGTCGCTCGCCATGTAGATCATCAGCAGGGTGAGGGGCGCGAACTCCACCAGGTTGCCGTGCGCCCGCACCGCGGCCTGCATCTCGGCGTCGCCGCCGTCCCCCAGGTTGATCCGCTTGCGGCCCCGCATCAGGCCGACATTCAAGGCCAAGGCGACCGCCAGAAGGCCCAACAGCCCGGCGCAGACGTAGAAAACGGGCACTGGCGGCCTCCCCTCGATTTGGCGGCATTCTATGATCATATTGACCCGAAGCCAGCGACCGATAGCGAGAGGAGCCGGACCATGTGGCGGATTCTGCGCAGGAAGACCGAGTTACCGACCGCCGAGCGGGCTTTGCCAGGCCGCCCGTCGCCGGACTTCGAGATTCCCGTGATGCACTACGTCAACGGCAACCGGATTCAGCCACCGTTCCCGGCGGGGCTCGAGCAGGCGATGCTCGGGCTGGGCTGCTTCTGGGGAGCCGAGCGTGTGTTCTGGGAAGCGCCGGGCGTTTACGCGACCGCCGTCGGCTATGCCGCGGGCCTGACGCCCAACCCGACCTACGAGGAAGTCTGCTCGGGCTACACCGGCCACAACGAGGTGGTGATGGTGTGGTTCGACCCCGAGAAGACCTCCTACGAAGCGCTGCTGCGCCTGTTCTGGGAGAGCCACGACCCGACCCAGGGCATGCGGCAGGGCAACGATGTCGGCACGCAGTACCGATCGGGCATCTACATCTTCTCGGAGGCCCAGAAGGCGCAGGCCCTCGCGTCACGCACGGTCTTCCAGCGAGAGCTCGCCCGGAAGGGCTACGGCACGATCACGACCGAGATCGTCGAGGCGCCGACGTTCTTCTACGCCGAGGACTATCACCAGCAGTATCTCGCCAAGAACCCGGGGGGCTATTGTGGTCTCGGCGGCACCGGCGTGTCCTGCCCCATCGGGCTGGGCGTCGCGGCGGAATGATCGCTCCTCTCCGCCACGCAGCGGGGGAGAGGAAGGGGCCCATTGCGCAGCAATGGGAAGGTGAGGTGGTGTTTGATGAGAACGTGGTGAGGCAATGAAAGACACATCACCCTCCCCGCGCTCTGCGCGGGTCCCCTCCCTCTCCCCACGCTGACGCGCGCGGAGAGGGCACTTCAAAGCGCAGCGTCAGACCGGCATCACCTTGTTCTCGTAGCCAAATTCCTCGTCCAGCGCGGCGATCTGGCGGCGGAAGTCGATGCGCATCCTGGCCTTGTCGCTCTCGTCAAGCCACGAGCCTTCGAGCGAATTCAGGCTGAACAGGCGGGCCTTGTCGGGCCCCCAGCCGATCGTCTCGAACAGGGTCGTGAAGCCGTGGCCGAGATTGGTGCCGAACATCGCTGGATCGTCGGTGTTGATCGTGACGTTCAGGCCGGCCTCGACCATGCGGCGGATGCGCTGTGGCCGGTGCGGCCGGTTGTGCAGCAGGCTCGTCCAGGCGCAGGGCGTGAAATAGAGCCCGTCCTTGCGCGCCTCGCTCATCACGTAGTCCGACGCCAGCATGTTGTAGCCGTGGTCGATGCGGTCGCAGCGCAGCACGTCGCGGCAGATCAGGTAGTTGGTCGGCGGCGTCTCCAGCGGCGTGAGATAGTCTTCGCAGCAATGGGCAGTGCACCGCAGCCCGCCCTTGCGGGCCAGCGCATAGGCCTCTGCGAAGGTCGCGGGCGGACCGACGCTTTCGTTGCCGTCCAGCCCGATGCCGATCACCAGCTCGTGGCGATGCGCGAGCGCCGTCTCCACGATCTCGACAGCCTGGGCGGGCGAGTTGATCGAGCGGTCGATGCAGCAGATCAGCCGGGCCGAGATGCCGAAGTCGCGGCCCACCCGCTCGATGCCGTCCGCCATGCCGGCCACCATCGACGGATAGTCGATGCCGTTGGGATAGAAGTAGTCGGGATTGAAGAAGAACTCGACGTGCCGCAGGTTGCCGTCGCGGCTGGCATCCTCGCAATACTCGTAGATCGCACGGCTGAAATTCTCCGGCGTGCGCAGCACCGAGGCGGTGAGGCGCAGGATCTCCAGAAATCCGTCGAAGTTCGGCCACTGGTAGAGTTGCTCGGCCGGGCGCGGCAGGGGCAGCCCGTACTTCTTCGCGAGTTCGGCCACGGTCGTCGCGCGCAGCGTGCCGGCGAGATGGCAATGCAGCTCGGCCTTGGGAATGCGCCGCAGGTAATCGTCGGCAATCGCTTTCGCCATGGGGACGATCCTCACTTCTTCTCGATGTTGTAGAGCAGCATGACCGGCGACTTCAGCACGCCTTCGAGGTTGTTGCGCCAGGCCGACGGGGTCGTGAACTGGGCCAGCGGCAGATAGAGAACCTGCTCGTAGGCGCGGACCTGGACCTCGGTCGCGATCGTCTTGCGCGCCGCCTCGTCAGGGGCCGTGGCGAACTTCAGGCGCAGCTCCTCGGTCTTCTCGTCCTTGGGCCAGCCCCAGGCGGAAGCGGGCGGGCCCGAGGCGACGAGGAACGGATTGCTGAGCGGATTGCCCTGGTCGGGTACGGAGTTCGTCGTGTGGGCGAGATTCCAGCCGCCCTTGTCGACCGGCCCCGTGTTGAGCCGGCGCGTGGCGAAGGTCTGGAAGTCCATCGACACCATCTCGACCTTGAAGCCGAGATCGACCAGCACCTGGCGCGTGACGTTGCCCAGCGCCGCAATGCCCGGCGCGTTGGCGACATGCAGCATCACCAGCGGCTTGGACATGTCGACATTGGCTTCCTTGAGCATCGCCTTGGCGGCCGCCATGTCGAAGGAGGGTATGCCGGCCTTGCTCTCGTAGGGCATGCCGCAGCCGAAGATCGCCGCACAGTCGGTGGCGAACTTCGGATCGCCTGCGACGACGGCGGCGTACATCGACCGGTCGACGGCGCGGGCGATCGCCTGCCGCACCTTGAGATTGTCGAACGGCGGCTGCAGGTGGTTCATGCGCATGATGGCCTGGAAGCCGTACTGGCTCACGACCTCCGCCTTGGCGCCGGATTTCGCATCGAACAGCGGCAGCAGGTCGGCCGGGACCCTTTCGAGATAGTCGACCTCGCCGCGAATGAGCGCGCTCACCTGCGTCTGCGCATCCGGCATGCCCAGCATCTCGACCCGGTCCATCTTCGCGATCTTGGCGCCCGAGGCCCAGTTGGGCGGCTCGCTGCGCGGCTTGTAGTCGGCGAACTTGTCGAGGACGATCTTGACCCCGGGCTCGTGCAGGTCGGCGCGGAACTTGTAGGGGCCGGAGCCGACGATCTCCTTCACCTGCTCGCTGCCGGGTGTCCTGGCGATGCGCTCCGGCATCATGAAGGGCACGGGCGCGCCGATCTTGGCCAGGCTGTCGAGCACCAGCCCGTAAGGCTCCTTCAGCACCAGCTTGATCGTGCTGGCGTCGGTCGCCTCTAGCGAAGCCGTGAACTTCGCCAGGGTCTGTCCCATGCTGTCGCGCGAGACCCAGCGCTGGATCGAGGCGACGCAGTCCGCCGCGGTGACCGGCTGACCGTCGTGCCATTTCAGGCCGGGCCGCAGCACGAAGGTATAGGTGAGCTTGTCGGGGCTGACCGTGTAGCGCTCGACCATCTGCGGCTTGGGCTCGAACTTGTCGTCGACCGCGAACAGCGTGTCATAGATCAGGTAGCCGAGGTCACGCGTCGTAAACGACGTCGTGAAATGCGGGTCGAGGACGCGGCTCAGCGTCTCGGGCGCGACGGTGAGAGTCTTGGCTTGTGTCTGGGCCTGTGTGGGCAGGGCGGCCAGAAAGGTGGAGGCGGCAAGTGCTGCCAGCGACCAGGAGCGGAAATGGGTCATGCGGTTGTTCCTCGATTCGGAAGCCGGTGGTGCACGCGCCATGCCACGCACGCCGTCCCGTTCGGCCCTGCAGCATGACGGGCTTCACTCGGTGCTGAAAAGCGCTAGATTCAGAACGGAGTGTGCGGTTTTTCGTACGGTCGGCCGGTGATCGCGTCAGGCGCGACTGCGACCGGCCTTCGTCCCGCCGACTTCGCGCAGGCTCCCGGTCCAGGCGCGGCGCGCCGGCAGGCCCTGCAATTCTTCCCGCAGGAATTCCGCCAGCATGGCGGCGACCGGGGAGGGCTTGGCGTGGCGCGGTGCGATGAGCGACAGGTGCGAGCCGCGGACGTGGCGGTCTGCCAGCGGGATGTGCACGAGGTCGCGGTCGGCGAAGTCCGCCCCGATGTCGGGCAGGCTGAGCAGCGCGATCTGGCGATGCTCGCGCACCAGCATCTTCATCACCTCGACGGAATTGGTCGTGACCACGCCGGCGAAATGCACCTTGGCGCGCTCCAGGGCTGTTTCGAGGATGCGGCGCGAGGTGAGCGACGAATCGGGGAAGACGAAACTGTAGTTGGCGCACTCGGCGAGCCGGATCGACTTGCGGCCCGCCAAGGGGTGATCCCGCGCCACGACGATCCCGGAGCTGGGCTGGATGGAGGCCAGCACGCGGACCTCCGGCAGCTTCGGCACGGCATAGCAGATGGCGAGGTCGAGCTTTCCCGCGACCAGCCGGTCGACGATCTCGGCCGTGCCGCCCATCAGCACGTCGAGCGAGACCAGCGACTGGCGTTCGCGCATGTGGCTCATCAGTCGCGACACGACAGTGCGTGAAAAGCTCTCCATCAGCCCGAGCGAGGCGTGGCCGCGCACCATGCTGCGCAGCTGGCCGATATGCTGCACTAGCTGCGCATGGTCGTGCTGCCAGCGCTGGATCCTGGCCACCACCATCTGGCCGGCGGGCGTCAGCCGCATGCCGCGCGGCAGGCGCTCGAGCAGAGCCGCGCCATACTCCGCTTCGAGATTCAGGATCTGCCGGTTGACCGCCGACGGCGAGAGGTTGAGCCGCGTCGCCGCGCGCCGGATCGAGCCGGTCTCTGCGACGACCAGCAGCCACGATGCCGACGGCGCGATGATCGGCATGGTCTTGGCTAGCCGGCCGCGAGGGGACGTAGAGCGGTGACGAAGCGGTCGAGTTCCTGCTCGGTGTTGTAGACGTGCACCGAGGCGCGCATCACGTCCTTGAGGCCGCGTCCCTTGAGGTCGAGGCGTGAGGAGAACTGCGTCGAGACCGAGACGTTGATCCCCTGGTCGCGAAGCTGCTGCTTCAGGGCCACGTGCTCCTTGCCGGTGACGGCGAAGGTGACGATGGCGCCCTTGGTGACGCCGAGATCGGCCAGGGTCACGCCCGGCACCGTCTTCAGCCGCTCGCGCAACCCGTCGGCCAGCTGGCGCAGGCGCGCCCAGATGGAAGGCATGCCGAGCTCGTTCGCCTGGTCGGCGGCGACCTTGAGGCCGATCACGCCGGCGAAGTAGCGTTCCCAGTTCTCGAAGCGCTTGGCGTCGCCCATCACCGTGTATTCGTTGTCGCCGCTCCAGCGCGCGGCGTGATTGTCGAGGAAGATCGGCTCGATGTGGGAGGTGCTCCGCGTGCGGGCGTAGAGGAAACCCGTGCCGCGGGGGCCGCGCATGTACTTGCGTCCCGTGGCCGAGAGGAAGTCGCAGCCGATCTTCTTCACGTCGATCGGCATCATGCCGACCGACTGGCAGGCGTCGAGCAGGTAGAGGATGCCGGCATCGTTCACGATCTTGCCGACCGCCTCGGCCGGCTGGACCAGGCCGCCCTGCGTCGGGATGTGCGAGATCGAGACCAGCTTGGTGCGCTTGTCGATGGCGCGTTCGAGGGCCGCGAGGTCGATCTGGCCGTGCCTGTCGTCGGGCACCACCACGATTTCGGCGCCGGTCTTCCTCGCCACCTGCAGGTAGGAGATGTAGTTCGACGAATACTCGCTGACGCAGGTCAGGATGCGGTCGCCCGGCTTGAAGTCGAGCGAGTAGAAGGCGAGGTCCCAGCCGCGCGTGGCATTCTCGACATAGGCGATCTCCCCGGGCTCGGCGCCGATCAGCGTGGCGATCGAGGGATAGAAGCCGTCGAGCACCGGGCGCGCCCGGTCGGCCGCCTCGTAGCCGCCGATCTCGGCCTCGAGCCGCAGATGATCGAGGGTGGCGTCGAGGGTGCGGCGGCTGGGCAGCGAGGAGCCCGCGGCGTTGAGATGCAGCACGTGCGCGCAGCCCGGCGTCTCGGCGCGGATTCGTTCTACGTCGAGACTCATCTCAGAACTTCCCCTGTTCCTTCAGCACTTCCTCGGCGACGCGCAGCGCGTCGATGGCGGCCGGAAAGCCGCAATAGGCGATGGCATGGGTGAAGATTTCGCGCAGTTCGGTCTTCGTGCAGCCGTTGTTCAGCGCGCCCACCAGGTGGATTTTGAGTTCGTGCGGACGGTTCAGCGCGCACAGCATGGCGATGGTGATCATGCTGCGCTGCTTGCGGTCGAGCCCGTCGCGGGTCCACAGCGAGGCATAGGCGAACTCCTCGGAGAAGGCGCGGACCGGACCCCAGAAATCGTTGTTGGTCGCGTCGCGCCTGGCGAGATAGGATTCGCCCAGAACCTCGGACAGGACCTTTCGTCCTGCATCGCTGAGCGTCTTGTGAGCCTGTTCTTCGGACATGTCGTCTTCCTCCTGGTTCAGCCGTTTCCTGCCTAAAGCGACGCCCGAGCCCGAGCAACTGACCATTGCTCATGCGGGCGATACGCTGCCCGTCACCTTCGTGCGCAACGCCCGCGCGCGTCGCGCGTCGCTGCGCGTCGATCCGGCGAACCGGCGGATCGTGCTGACGGCACCGCTGCGCATGGCGCGCGGGACGGCCGTGGGATTTGCCGAGACGCAGTCCGGATGGATCGCCGCAAGACTGCAGCGGCTGCCGGCGCGACGCCCGTTCGTCGACGGTGCGGAGATCCCCCTGTTCGGCGTACCGCATCGCGTGCGCCACCGTCCCGATGCCCGCGGCACCGTGTGGCGCGAAGCGGGCGAGATCCATGTCGCGGGCCGCCCGGAGCACGTGTCCCGCCGCGTGAAGGACTGGCTGGTCGGCGAACTGAAGAAGGAACTGGTGCCGCGGGTCCATGCCAAGGCCATGCGTGCCGAACGGAAAGTGGCGCGCATCTCGGTGCGGGACACGCGCTCGCGCTGGGGGAGCTGCGGACCGGATGGCGCGATGTCCTTCTCCTGGCGCCTGGTGTTCGCGCCGCCGGACGTGCTCGATTACCTGGTGGCGCACGAGGCCGCGCATCTCGTCCACCTGAACCACGGTCCACGCTTCTGGGCCCTGGCGCGCATCCTCTGCGACGGTCCGATCGAGGGCCCGCAGGCCTGGCTCAAGAAGAACGGCGAGACGCTGCTGCAGTACGGCTCCTGATCGACGGCTTGGTCAGCCGAACCGGCCGGGATCGCAGGCCTCGAGGGCGCTGGGCAGTCGTTCGCCTTCCAACAATCGCGCGATCAGACGGCCCGTCGCGGTGGCGAGTGTCAGCCCGAGATGCTGGTGGCCGTAGCCGCAATAGACGTTGGCGAGGCGCGGTGCGCGGCCGATGGCGGGGCGATAGTCAGGCAGGGTCGGGCGCTCGCCGATCCAGCGGCTCTGCTCGACGCCGCCGACACCGGGGAAGATGTCCTTGAGATGCTTCTTCAGCAGATCGGCGCGATGCCACGAGGGCGGCTGATGCGGGGCCGCCAGTTCCACCGTGCCGGCGATGCGCAGCCCCTCGCTCATCGGCGTGAAGAACAGGCCGCGGTCGGGTGGGCTGACCGGCAGGTCGAAGCGCACATTGTCGGGCGCCACCATCACGTGATAGCCGCGCTCGGCGACCAGCGGCGCGTTGAAGCCGAGCAGGCGCGTCAACTCGCCCGAGGCGCGGCCGGCCGAGATCATCACGGCGCCGGCCGGCAGCTCGGAATCGGTGAGCTGCACCGCCGTCACGCGATTGCCGTCGCGCCGGAAGCCGCGCACGCGGCCGCGCACGACGGTGCCACCCTCGGCGGTGAATCGCTCGACCAGGGTCGCGACCACCTTGTGCGGATTGATCGTGTGCGTGCCGTTCGGATAGTGGATGCCGCGCACGATGGTCGGGCTGAGGCCTGGCGCCAGCTCGCGCGCGCGGTTGCCGTCGACGATTTCGAACTCCGTCCCTTTGCCCGACTGCAGGCCGCGCATCTCGTCGGTGCCCTGGAACGACGCCTCGCTCTCGTACACGTAGAGCGCGCCGCGCGTGCGGAACAGCTCGCCGAGGCCCGAGGCCTGGATCTCGGCCTTCCAGGCGATGTCGGCCTCGAGCATCAGCGGCCGGAACATGTCCTTGCCCTTCTGCACCTCGGTCCGGCTCATCGCCGCGACGGCGAAGCGCGCCATCCAGGGCAGAAGCCAGGGCAGGCTGGGCGGATGCAGGGTGAGCGGACCGTCCCGGTCCATCAGCATCTGCGGGACCTTCTTCAAGGTGGCCGGCCGCGCCAGCGGGATCAGGCTGTCGACCGACAGGAAGCCGGCATTGCCGAACGAGGTCGCGTTGCCGGGCTCGGCGCTGTCGAGGAGCGTCACGCCGTGGCCGTTGCGCTGCAGGGCGCGGGCGGTGGCGGCACCGACGATTCCGGCGCCGATGACGATGACGGGGCCGTTCTGGGCTGATTCACTCATGGATGGACGTTAGCACGACACCTGCGGGGGCCAGAGGTCGCGATTGATTTGTCCCTGTGAATCCCTATTTAGGGCGCATGTCTTCCGCACAATCAGACAGTTCCTCCGGTCCCTGCTGGCATGCCACGACCATCCTCTCGGTTCGCAAGGACGGCCAGGTCGTCATGGCCGGCGACGGTCAGGTTTCGATGGGCCAGACCATCGTCAAGGGCAACGCCAAGAAGGTCCGCCGCATCGGCAACGGCCAGATCATCGCGGGCTTCGCCGGCGCCACGGCCGACGCCTTCACCCTGTTCGAGCGGCTCGAGTCCAAGTTGGAGCGCCATCCCGGCCAGCTCCTGCGCGCTGCGATCGAACTCGCCAAGGACTGGCGCACCGACCGCTACCTGCGGAAGCTCGAGGCGCTGATGGCGGTGGCCGACAAGGATGTCTCGCTGCTGCTCTCCGGAACCGGCGACGTGCTGGAGCCTGAAGGCGGCATCATCGCCATCGGTTCGGGCGGCAACTACGCGCTGTCCGCGGCGCGGGCGCTGATCGACGTGGACGGGCTCGATGCCGAGGCGATCGCCCGCAAGTCGATGAAGATTGCTGCCGACATCTGCGTCTACACCAACCACAACATCGTCATCGAGAAGCTCTGACATTTCCCATGAGTAACGACTTTTCCCCGCGCGAGATCGTCTCCGAGCTCGACAAGCACATCGTCGGCCAGCAGGAGGCCAAGCGCGCCGTCGCCATTGCACTGCGCAACCGCTGGCGCCGCCTCCAGCTCTCGGATTCGCTGCGCGACGAGGTCCTGCCCAAGAACATCCTGATGATCGGCCCGACCGGGGTCGGCAAGACCGAGATCGCGCGCCGTCTGGCCAAGCTCACCAACGCGCCGTTTCTCAAGGTCGAGGCGACCAAGTTCACCGAGGTCGGCTATGTCGGCCGCGACGTCGAGCAGATCGCGCGCGACCTGATGGAGGCCGCCATCGAGATGGCGCGCGAGAGCCTGCGCAAGGACGTGAAGGCCAAGGCCGAGCTGGCGGCCGAGGACCGCGTGGTCGAGGCGCTGTGCGGCGCCAATGCCAGCGAGGAGACGAAGCTGCGCTTCCGCCACAAGCTGCGGGCGGGTGAACTGGACGATCGCGAGATCGAGATCGAGGTCGCCGATTCCGGCGGACCGATGCAGTTCGAGGTCCCGGGCCAGCCCGGCGCGTCGGTCGGCATGATCAACATCGGCGACATGCTGGGCAAGGCGTTCGGCGGACGCACCAAGAAGCGCAAGATGACCGTGGCCGAGAGCCACGCGACGCTGGTGCGGGAGGAGAGCGACAAGCTCCTCGACCAGGAGCGGGTCGTGCGCGAGGCCCGCGAGATGGCCGAGCAGAACGGCATCGTCTTCATCGACGAGATCGACAAGATTACCGCGCGCAGCGAATACCGCGGCGGTGGCGACGTGAGCCGCGAGGGCGTACAGCGCGACCTGCTGCCGCTGATCGAGGGCACGACGGTGAACACCAAGCACGGGCCGGTGAAGACCGACCATGTTCTGTTCATCTGCTCCGGCGCCTTCCACCTCGCCAAGCCCTCGGACATGCTGCCGGAGTTGCAGGGGCGCCTGCCGATCCGCGTCAGCCTGGCGTCGCTCAGCCAGGAGGATTTCCGCCGCATCCTGACCGAGCCCGAAGCCAGCCTGGTCAAGCAGTACAAGGCGCTGATGGCGACCGAGAAGGTCGAACTCGAGTTCACGGCCGACTCAATCGACGAACTGGCGCGGCTGTCGGCCGACATCAACGAGACGGTCGAGAATATCGGCGCCCGCCGGCTGCACACGGTGATGGAGAAGCTGCTCGAAGAGATCAGCTTCACGGCTTCCGACAAGCCCAACACGAAGATCGAGATCGACGCGGCCTATGTCCGCTCGCATGTGAGCGAACTGGCCAAGAACGCCGACCTCTCGAAGTTCGTGTTGTGACGTCTCGGGCCGGCGTCGTGTCTACGCCGGCTTGAGCGTTGCGGTTATGACCCAGCGAGAAGCCTTGCTGTCGGTCACCGTCTCCTTGAGTTTGGGAATATTGATGCCCATGAAGTAGCCGCCGGTCACGCCATCCAGCGTCGGCGGCGCCACGCTGCCATCGTCCGCGATGCCCAGCGACGTAATCGGCTGGTCCCCCCAGCTCCAGAAAGTCAGCCTGGTGCCGTCGTTTCCGACGACAGGCACGATGTGTCGACCGATTTTGTTGAAGCGCGGAACGAAATTGAGGCCATCGACGAAATAGGACATGGGCGCGACGAGCAGGATGTCCTGTTCCGAGGATGGCGCGATCAGCGCCTGCACGGCGGCATCCGTGTCCGAAGGGTTGATCTTGGTCGCCGTCACCGATTCGTAGATGCCGCTGGCCAGCATCAGGTTCTTGGTGGGCGTGAGGTCGTCGATGGGTGGGGCGGCCCTAAAATCGTCGATCGGGCCGTCGAATTCGATGAAGTCGTTCATCTCACGGCTGCAAAGCCCTGCCATCAGCATGAAATCGACGGGCTGCGCGTAGTGGGTCTTGCCGTTGGGCGGCTTCTTGCTCAACTCCCGACGCAGATACCGCGCGACATCGAAGTCGCGCAGGTCGGAGGAGACTTCGCCGGTGATCCTGCCGAGACCGATCTTGCCGGTATTGTAAAGTTTGAGCGCGTAGTCGACGACGTCGGACGGGGCGCGTCGCAACAGGCACATCAATACGGATGCGTAGGTGCACCAGGGGTAGCCGCTCTGGGCCAGCTTGTACGGCGCTTCGACAAGCACTTTGAGACGTGCGGCGAAGGCGTCGGGTTCCATGTGCCATTCCTTCTTCGCCGACGGCGACTGGAGCCAGGCGTCGATTGTATCGATCGCGCTGGACCTGCTTCCGCTTTCCAGAAAACGCCTCGTCCGTGCCTCCGGCGTTTCTGCGGGCACCTGGCCGGGAAGGTTCAGCAGGGCGATGATCATGTCCATCGTCGTCATGGCGCTACACTCCCGGCTTCGGCGTGATGGGCCGCACGATGGCGGGCGGACGCTTCAGCTTCACGGCAGGGGGAAGGGCCGCCATCAGTGTGGCCCGCTTCTTCAGGCCGCGGTCGACGATCGCCTTCTTCTGCGCCGCCACCATCTTCAGCCGATCCTTCTTCGGAGGAAGGGCGAACTTGCCGGCGATTTTCTGGGGCGTCAGATCGCGAATGTTGCGCGGGTTCTTCCGCGGCAGGCGGCTTTCCCCCGGTTTCGGCTTGGCCGGTCGCGCGGCTGCGCCTTCGACGAAGAACGCGCAGGATGCTTCGACACGTTGCCCTCCGGCGAGCGTGATCGACACGATCAGCGTGTTGATGCCCTCTTCGAGCCCGGCGCCGGGGACCGTGCGGGACAGAACGATGCCGAGCGGGGAGAGTACTGTGAGCCGGTCGATCTGGGTCACGGTGATTGGCGAGCCGAAGCGCCGTTCGCCGCGCCGTGCCGGCGGCATCGGCGACTCGGCCTGCTTCGGCGCGGCCGACCGTATACGCGCCGCTCCCGGCGCGGCCGCAGCAAGAGCGGCCAGCCGGTTGCCGCGAACCGTGGCCAGGGCGTCGGCGCCGGACATGGTGAACGGGAACTTGTCGGTCTTGCGCGACTGGCCCTTCACCAAGCTCGCGTCGAGCGCTCGCAGTCCGCCTCGCGGCGTGCCTTTCGCGCCGATCTTGTCCAGCTTCGACGCGGCCCAGTGCGGGCGCAGTGCCAGGTCTGCGCGCGGATCGAACCGGTTTGCCTTGCGGGCGACGTCGGAAGTGGCCTCCGGCGCCGGTCCCAGTTCG
>JAGNNA010000331.1 GCA_017990895.1 Reyranella sp. | reverse complement strand
TCTCGTGAACCGCAACCCGCTGCAGACCAATCGCAGCTATGTTCCCGGCCGGGACGGCTGGGTGCCCGAGCCGAGGGGACCCGAGATGGACGATCCGCGCGTCGAGATGCGCCGCGGGCGCTTCGAGGAAGCGAAACGACGGGTGGCCGGCTGATGCTCGGGCTCACCCTGAAGATCCTGGGCTTCGGCCTGCTCGGTTTCGTCGTGACGCCCTTCGTGGTCGGCATCGTGGCGCTCATACTCGCCTACAGCCTCGACTCCCGCTGTGGCACGCCAGGCGATTCGGGCGGCTGCGAGATGGGTATCGCGTCTCTCGCCATTGCCTCGGCGCTGCCCGGCCTGGCGATCGGCGTCGGTTTCGCGCTCTACCTCCATTTCCGCCGGAAGCGCACGCCGCCGCCCGCACCCCGGCCGTGACGACGACGGACGCTTCGGCCTTCGACAAGCTTCGCGCGCGCATCCAGGCGCTGCGTGCCAAGACGATCGACAATGGCTGCACCGAGGGCGAGGCGCTGGCGGCGGCGGCCAAGGTGGCCGAGCTGCTGGACCGCTACGAGCTGTCGCTCACCGATATCGAGATCCGCGAGACGCAGTGCGAGGAGCGGGTCTACCAGACCCGTCTCAAGAAGCGGATTCCGATCGACGAGTGCATCGGCGCCATCGCATCTTTCTGCGATTGCCGCGTCTGGCGGGAGAAGAACGCGGCCGGGGAGGCGCGGTATGTGTTCTTCGGCCTGCCGGCCGACGTCGAGGTGGCGCACTACCTGATCGAGCTGATCGACGGTGCGGTCCGAGCCGAGCTTGGCCGCTACAAGGTCTCGGCCGACTACAAGCGCTTCCGGCACCAGGAGCGGCATCTGGCGAATTCGTCCTTCGCACTGGGCATGTGCGCCTCCATCGCCGACCGGCTGGTGGCGATGAAGGCCGAACGCGACGGGGTGATCCAGAGCAGCGGCCGCGGGCTCGTCGTGCTGAAAGCTGCCGTCGTCGACAGCGAACTGGAGAGGCTCGGCCTGAAACTGCGGACAGTCGAGGCGGGGCCGGGCCGCTTCATCTCGCCCGATGCCTACGATGCCGGGGGCGTCGCGGGCGGCGCCGTGCCGCTCAACCCGGCGATCCGCAGGAAATAGTCACGGGGGCTCAGCCTGCCGCAGCGGCGCGGACCATGTCGGCGCACTTCTCGCCGATCATGATGGCGGGCGCGTTGGTGTTGCCGGCGACGATGGACGGCATGATCGAGGCGTCGGCCACGCGCAACCTCGCGACGCCGTGGACCCGAAGCTGTGGATCGACCACGGCATCGACTTCGCGGCCCATGCGGCAGGTACCGACGGGGTGGAGGTTCGAGACGCCGCGGGCACGAATGTCGGCCTTGAGGTCGGCGTCGCTGGCGATGCCGGCGCCGGGAAGGATCTCTTCGACGATGAAGGGCTTCAGGGCCGGCTGGCTCGCGATCTCGCGGCAGATCCGCATGCCGTGCAGCAGCGCGTCGAAGTCCGACGCGTTCTTCAGGAAGTTGAATTTGATCTCCGGCGCGGCGAGCGGGTCGGCGGACTTCAGCCGCACCGTGCCGCGGCCCGAGGGCGTCAGATGCACGGGGCTGAGGCCGAAGGCGGAGAAGGGCTGGGGCACGATGCCGGACTTGTTCCGGTCCTTGATCGCCCAGGCGAACATGTTGATCTGCAGGTCTGGCCGTTCCAGCCGCTTGTCGCTGCGCACCAGAGCGCCGACGAACAGGCCCATGCTGGCCAGCGGTCCGGTGCGGGCGAATGCGTACTGCGCCGCGGCCATGAGCCGGCGCGGCAGGCTGAGGGTCAGGTCGTTCATGGTGACGGGCTGGCTGCAGCGATAGGCGATGTAGGTGTTGAAATGGTCGTGCAGATGGCTGCCAACGCCCGGCATGTCGCGCACGACCTCGATGCCATGCTGCTTCAGGTGTTCGGCCGGGCCGAGGCCCGACAGCATCAGGAGCTGCGGCGAGCCGTAGACGCCGCCCGAGACGATGACTTCCCGCTTCGCGCGGGCGCGCACGAGGCCTCCGGGCGTCCGGTATTCTATGCCGGTGGCGCGGCCGTTCTCGATCAGCACTCTGGTGGCGTGTGCCGACGTAGCGACCGTGAGGTTGCGCCTTCCCCTGGCGGCACCGAGATAGGCGCGGGCGGAGGACCAGCGGCGCGCCCGGTTGATCGTGGTCTGGTAGAAGCCGACGCCGTCCTGTGTCGCGCCGTTGAAGTCCGGGTTGGCCAGGATGCCGGCCTGCACGGCGGCGTCATGCATCGCGCGGGCCAAGGTCGGCTGCCAGCGATGGTCCTGCACCTTGAGCGGTCCGCCGGTGCCGTGGAACTCGTCGGCGCCGCGCTCCTGGTCCTCGGCACGCTTGAAGTAGGGCAGTACGGATTGATAGTCCCAGCCCTCGCAGCCGCGCTGGCGCCATTCGTCGTAATCCGCCGCGTTACCGCGCATGTAAACCATGCCGTTGATCGAGCTGGTGCCGCCCAGCACCTTGCCGCGTGGCTGGTACATGATGCGGTTGTTGAGTTCGGCCTCTGGCTCGCTGTCGAACATCCAGTTGACCTTCGGATTGTTGAAGGTCTTGTGATAGCCGAGCGGCACATGGATCCACGGATAGGTGTCGCGGGGGCCCGCTTCGAGCAGGAGAACGGAGAAGCGGCCGTCCTCGCTGAGGCGCCCGGCGACGGCGCAACCGGCGGAGCCCGCACCGGTCACGATGAAATCGTAGGAAGCTTCGCCCTGCACACTGTTTCCCCCGCGTTGTTTTGCGGGAGCCTAGCGCGACCCCGTCAGCCGAGATAGGCCTTCACCAGCCGCTCGTCGGTGAGGAAGGACTGCCACTCGCCGGGGCCGATCTCGTGGACGATGCTGCCGACCGACATGACGTAGGCGCGGTCGGTGATCTCGGAGGCGATGCCGACATTCTGCTCGATCAGCAGCAGGCCCGTGCCGCGCTCGCGCAGCGCCTTGATGACCAGGAGGATGTCCTTCACGACCTTGGGGGCGAGACCCGTCGAGGGCTCGTCCATGATCAGCAGGTCGGGCTGGAGCAACAAGGCGCGGGCGATCGCCACCATCTGCTGCTGGCCGCCACTCAGCAGCTCCACGGGCGATGCCATGCGTTCCTTCACGACGGGGAACAGGTCGGTCACCTCGTCCCACGAGAAGCGCAGGTCGGCGCCGCGCACCTTGCGGCCGACCGTCTCGGCCAGGATCAGGTTCTCGCGCACCGACAGCTCGCCGAACAGGCGGCGGTTCTCCAGCACCACGGCCAACCCGTGTTGGGCGAGGTTGTGCGCCGGCGTGGCGGTGATGTCGGTGCCGTTCTTGACGATTCGGCCGCTTCGCGACCGTAGCAGACCGCAGACGGTGCGGACGAGGGTGGTCTTGCCGGCGCCGTTGGCGCCGACCAGCGCCACGGCTTCTCCGTCACCGACCCTGAGGGAGACGTCGCGCAGGACGGAGAGGGCGCCGTAGCCGGCGGAGATAGAGGTCACTTCCAGCACGGCTCAGACCCCGAGATAGACTTCGCGGACCCGCGGGTCGCGCTGGATGGCAGCCATGTCGCCGCTGGCGATGATCTCGCCGAAATAGAGCGTGTGGACGGTGCGGGCGACGGTCATCAGGCCCATGTCGTGCGACACCAGCAGGATGGTGATGCCTTGCTCGTTCAGCTTCACGATCCAGTCGCGCAGGTCGTCGATCTCCTGGACGTTGAGGCCGGAGGAGGGCTCGTCGAGCAGCAGCAGGTGCGGCTCGCCGGCCACGGCGCGGGCGATTTCGAGGATGCGGCGCTGGCCGGCTGTCAGGCTGGCGGCCGGCAGGTCGCGCAAGGCCGTTAGCTGGAAGCGCTCGCACGCCGCCTCTGCCCGCTCGCGGATCTCGCGCATCTGGCCGCGCGCGGCCGGTGTGCGCAGCAGGTCCTGCAGCATGGTGGTGCGCGTGAGCTTGGTGCGGCCGACCATGACGTTCTCCAGCACGGTCATCTGCTCGAAGACCTGCGGTGTCTGGAAGGTGCGGACGAGTCCGCGAAGTCCGCGCTGCTGGATCGTGTCGCGGCCCAGCACGGCGCCGCGATAGGTGACGGTGCCGGCCAGCGGGCGGATATAGCCGGTCACGATGTTGAACAGCGTGGTCTTACCCGAGCCATTGGGCCCGATCAGACCGATGATGCCACCCTCGGGCACGTCGAAGGTGACGGAGCGCAGCACGGAGAGGCCGCCGAACGAATGGCCGACCTCCTTGAGGGCAAGAAGGGGCTCAGCCATTGCCGCTGCTCCGCTTGGCGAGCCGGGTCCGCAGCTTGCCGAAGGCGCCGACCAGCCCTTCCGGCATCAGGACGACCACGGCGACCAGCGCCAAGCCGAACAGGATCTGGTGGATGTCGCCCAGCTTGCTCAGCAGCTCGGGCAGGAAGGTGACGAACAGCGCGCCGACCACGATCCCGGGAATCGAGGTCGCGCCGCCGATGACCGGGATCAGCAGGAAGCTGATCGAGCGGTCGACGGTGAAGCTCTGCGTGCTGACGAAGGAAACATGGTGGGCGAAAAGGCTGCCGGCCAAGGCTCCGAACAGGGCGCAGACGACGAACACCTTCGTGCGCAGCGCCTGGAGGTCGATCGAGAGGGCGGCCGCGGCGGTGCTCGAGTCGCGCATGGCGCGCAGCATGAGGCCGGTGCGGCTGTCGACCAGGTTGTGCGCTACGACCATGCAGGCGAAGGCCACGACCCAGACGAAGAAGTAGTAGCGCGAGGGCCGGTCGAGGACGAAGCCGAACAGGTCGAGCTTGGGAATGCCGCCGATGCCGAGGGTGCCGCCGGTCAGCCAGTCCCATTCGAAGAACAGCGCGCTGGCGATGGCGCTGAGGGCGAGCGTGCCGAGCGCGAGGAAATAGCCGGTGAGGCGCAGGATCGGGCGGCCGATCACGTAGGCTAGCGCCATGCTGATGGCGGCGCCGACGATGAAGCCCACGATGCTGGGCAGGCCCATCATGACCGTGCAGTAAGCGCTGGCATAGGCGCCGAGCCCGTAGAAAGTCGCCTGGGCCAGGTTGACGATGCCGCAATGGCCCAGCAGCAGCCCGATGCCGAGGCCCGCTACCGTGTAGATGCCGGTGAACACCAGAAGGTCGGCGATGTTGCGCGGCACGGCGAAGGGCAGCACGGCCCAGACGACGAGGCAGGGGACCAGCCAGAGGAAGGTGCGCGAATTCATGCGCTCAGCCTCCCCGCCGGCCGGCGCGGCCGAGGATGCCCTGCGGCATCAGGATCATGATGATGATGAGCACGGAGAAGGCGACGACGTCCTTGTAGCTCGACGAGATGCCGATGATGGCCAGCGACTCGACGAGCCCCAGCGTGATGCCACCGACGGCGGCTCCCAGCGGATTGGTGAGCCCGCCCAGCACCGCGGCGGCGAAGCCCTTGAGCGTGAGATTGAGGCCGAGCTGGTAGTCGACGGCGATCAGCGGCGTCACCAGGATGCCGCCCAGCGCGCCCAGCAGGCCGCCCAGGATGAACGTGAAGGCGCGCATGCGCGCGACGTTGATGCCGGTGGTGGCTGCGCCGTCCGCGTCGATCGAGGCCGCCATCATCGACAGG
>JAGNNA010000330.1 GCA_017990895.1 Reyranella sp. | reverse complement strand
CGTTGCCGGCGGTGACCGAGCCGCCTTCCTTGGTGAAGGCCGGACGCAGCTTGGCCAGCGCCTCGACGGTCGTGCCGTGACGCGGGAACTCGTCGGTATCGACGACGACCTCGCCCTTGCGCGTCTTCACCGTCACCGGGACGATCTCATCCTTGAAGCGGCCGGACTTCTGCGCCGCCTCGGCCTTGTTCTGTGACGACACGGCAAACGCATCCTGTTCGGCGCGGGTGATCTGGTACTTCTGAGCCACGTTCTCGGCGGTGTTGCCCATGTGGTAGCCGTGGAACGCATCCCACAGACCGTCCTTCAGCATGGTATCCACCATCTTGAACTCGCCCATCTTGGTGCCGTCGCGCATGTGCGCGGCGTGCGGCGCCTGGCTCATGCTCTCCTGGCCGCCGACCACCATGATGCTGGCGTCGCCGTTGCGGATCGCCTGCCAGCCGAAAGCGACGGCGCGCAGGCCCGAGCCGCAGAGCTGGTTGATGCCGAGCGCGGTCTTGTCGACCGGGATGCCGGAATTGACGGCCGCCTGGCGCGCCGGGTTCTGGCCCTGACCGCCGGTCAGGATCTGGCCCATGATGACTTCGTCGACTTCCTCGGGCTTCACCTTGGCGCGCTCGAGCGCACCCTTGATGGCAACCTTGCCGAGATCGTGTGCGGGCACCGCGCCGAACGCACCGTTGAACGAGCCGATTGGCGTGCGCGCTGCGCTCGCGATAACGATATCCGTCATGAATCCCTCCTTGGCAGGCCGCCCTCGCGGATATTTATAGGCCTGCCGCGCGGCGGGGCAAGGACCGCCGCGCGCCCCGCGAGGAGGGCTTCATTCCGAAAAGCGGCCTGATCCAGCGCCATGGGTGCACCAGACCTGCGTAAATCAGCCAGGTTCCGGCGAACGTCGCCACGACGGCGGCGACGAAACCGGCCAGAGGCGGCGCGCCCACCCGCAGCAGTCCCCACACGGCAATCACGGTTACCGTTTGGTGAATTAGGTAGAAGGGATAGACCGCCTCCATCGCTTCCGAGAGGAAAGCCGGCCGCCGGGTCAGGTGGCGGTGCGCGAGGCCGACGATGGCGAACAGCCAGGCCATGACATTGACCGCCGACAGCAGGGCGAAGAGCGGCCGGGCCTCGAGCGGGATGGTCGGGCGCACCGTGCCCGCGAAGTAACCGGCATAGAGACAGGCATAGGCGAGAACGCCGACCGCCAGCGAGAAGAAGCGCTGGCGCTCCAGCGCCGCCAGCAGATCGGACGAACCGAAGATGAAGGCGCCGTACAGGAGCAGCGTCCCGTACGAGACGAGGCCGTGCCAGTCGCCGACCAGCCCGTTGACGTTCCAGGAGATCGGCGCCAGCCACAGGGTCGAGGCGGCGAGTGGCAGCACCATTGCCCAATGCAGCCCCGAACGGGCAGCGATTCGGCCGGCCTCGGCGACGGCCGCCTGGCCCCCCGCCGACCGCGCCCACAGGAAGACCGGCAACAGCACCAGCGTCAGTACGAGGACATAGACCACGAACCACAGGTGATGCCAGCTCAGGTTCCCTGTCGGATAGACACCGTCGAAGGCATGGGGCAGCCACTGCAGGAACGAGCCGGTGAACTGGCCGCGATACAGCCGTTCCAGGTAGACCTGCGGCGGCACGATCACGGCCATGCCGAAGGCCAGCGGCAACAGCAGGCGCTTCAGCCGATCGCGCACGAAGACTCCAGGCGTCCGATCCCCCAGCGCCAGCATGATGGCCGCGCCCGAGACCAGGAAGATCAGCGGCATGCGCCAGCGGTTCAGGAAGCGCATGGCCTCGCGCAGGCCTTCCAGGCTGTCGGGGCTGGTGACGTGCCAGCTCCAGCCCGACCAGGCCATGCCGGCGTGGTAGAAGATCAGCAGGCCGAAGGCGAGGACGCGCAGCCAGTCGAGATCGGCACGGCGGATGGCGGGGGCAGGAACGGCAGGGTGCATGTCGGGGCTCCGGAGGCGAACCCGTCCGACCTATCCTGCAAGTCTCTGATTTCGTGTCGTTTTGTGACGACCGGCAGGGCCCGTGGGACGACCGGCGGACCCTGCGGGACGTCCGGTCAGGCCCGGACCGGCGCCAGAGCCTCGAAACGCTGCCGGTAGCGCCGGCTCAGATTGACCTGGGCGCCGCTCTGCAGCCGGATGCGCCAGTCGCCGCTCACCCAGGGCGTCACCTCGACGACCCGGGCGATGTTCACCAGATGGGATTTGTGCACCCGCACGAACCGTTTCGGATCGAGCTCGCCTTCCAGCTTGGTGAGCGAGGAGCGGATCTCGAAGGTCTCGTCGCCGACATGCAGCACGGCATAATTTCCCGAGGCCTCGATCCAGTCGATGTCCGCTACCTCGACCATCACTTCCCTGCCCTTGCGGCGCACCGCGAAGCGCTCCGGCAGCGGGTCTGCGGGCGGCGGCTCGGCTACGGTCGCGACAGCAGGCACGACGACGACGGGTGGGACGGGACGCGACAGGTAGTGGCGCAGGGCCACCGTGCCGGCGCTCAGCAGGCCATAGGCGATGATGTCCTTGGCGAATTCGTAGAGCATCCGGTCGGCGGTGAGCGGAAAGCTGTGCATCTCGCCCAGGATCCCGCCGAACCACAGGAACCGGAGCGCCGCCATGCCGACCGTATGGACGATGCTGAAGGGAACGACCGCCGCGACGTGGATGATCAGGTTGCGCGGACGCTCGCCGATGGGCCAGCGTCGATGCAGCCAGTAGATCGCCGGCAGCAGCGCGGCCACCACCAGATGGCTGGAAATCTGGATCGCCAGCGCCGTCCCATAGGACATCCGCACGCCGCGCGTCGTCTCGTTGGCCATCTCGACATGGGCATGGGCGAAGACCGAGACGGTCAGCAACACCGCCCAGATCGCCGGCATGCGCCAGTCGATGGATCTAGCCGGCGGCGACACGGGCTCGCCGGGAAGGAAGCGCCGCCAGCCAGCCGATCAACGGCGTCCAGCAGAGGTCGCGGGCGCGACCGCTCACGACCATGCCGATATGGCCGAGCGGCAGGTCGATCCGCGTGGCTTTCTTGAGACCCTTCTTCGGGTCGGCCAGCGCCGCCGCCGAGAGCGGCGGCACGATACGGTCGCCCGAGGGGATCATGACGAGCGAGGGCAGCTTGATCTTGGAGGGCACGACGCGCCTGCCGCCGACGACCCACTGGCCGCGGCCCGGCGTGTTCTCCCCGTACCAGTCGATCAGGCATTCGCGCGCCGTCGGACCCGCAAGCGGCGCGCCGCCGTTCAACCAGTCCTCCAGCAGCACGAACTCCTTCGCGCTCTCGCCCTTGGGATCCAGTCCCACGAAGCGCCCGAACTTTTTCACCGACAGCCAGGGATCGAGCGACCAGAACAGGGTCTGCAGGATGTCGACCGGCAATTCGCCGACACGATCGGCCACCTGTGCCAGCAGGGGCCCGGTCGAGAGGAGAAAGGCGTGACCGGTGCGGTCGGCATGGAAATCCCAGGGCGACGCCATCAGCGCCAGCCCCGCGACCCGGCGCGGCTTGCGCGCCGCCAGGGCCACGGCGAGCGTACCGCCCATGCAGTAGCCCAGGACTGCCGGCGCCCGCCGCGCGCGCTTTGCGACGAAGCCGAGCGCCCGCTCCAGTCGCGCCACATAGGCGGTCGTATCGAAGCGACGTTCCTCGTCGCCGGGTGTTCCCCAGTCGACGAGATAAGGCCGCAATCCCGCCGCCGCCATGGCGCGCAACAGGCTCTTCTCTTCGGTGAGGTCGAGCACTTCCCAGCGGTTGATGAGTGAGGGCACGACGAGCACGGCGCGCGTTCCGCGCTTGCGTGCCGCGCGATTCGTGGCGCCGTAGTCGAGCAGGCGGGTGCTGCCTTCGCTCCAGACCGAGGGCGGGTCGACGAGGGTTCGGTGGACGTCGTGACGTTGGTAGGCGAGGACACCATCGGCCAGGCGGATCTGGCGCCGGCGAATCTCACGCTGTAGCGCCTGCTCGAACTGGCCGGCACCGGCTTTGGCCTCGAGCAAAGCGATCTCCGGCAGCAGGGCCGCGAGCGATTCAGGAGCCTCGGATGCGGGATTCGAGTTCGGCGAGCCTTGCTTCAAGACTCTCCACGCGCTTTCGGAGCTCGCCCAGGTCATCAGGGCCGTTCCCAGATGGAGCGGCAGCGGCCGGGGACCTAGTCGTGTCTGCATGGGACGCTCCCTGGGCAACCTGCAATGCCGACGCAACCTGGGTATTCGCGGCCGCGAACAGGCGGGCGATCTGCTCGGTGACCGCCTGATCCGACGCGAGGCCGGACAGCTGGGCCTGCCATAGATCGAGATAGCGCCGGGCCAGCCTGTCGAATTCGGCGCCGGATTGGGTTGTATCGGCCGTCTTGTCATCGTTTCCGGAGACCATGCACACACTATAACGCATGGGCGCAGCAATGCTGCTTCCATCGGTGAAGGTTGCCTTGTCGCACTGCGGCATCGGCGCTAAGGTGGCTAACCCTGAGTAAACGAGCGTTCACAGCGCGCGGGAGCTAGAGGAGCGAAGCGTAATGGCCGAACAGGCAGTACCCGACGGCGGACCGAAGGCGGCGCCGGTGGTGATCAAGAAGTACGCGAACAGACGGCTCTACAATACCGCGACCTCGGCGTATGTGACGCTGGACCATCTCTCCCAGATGGTGAAGGACAAGACCGACTTCGTCGTCTACGACGCCAAGACCGGCGACGAGATCACGCGCTCGGTGCTGACGCAGATCATCTTCGAGGAAGAGAGCAAGGGCGGCCAGACGCTGCTGCCGATCCCGTTCCTGCGCCAGCTCATCTCCTTCTACGGCGACAGCCTGCAGGGCGTGGTGCCGCAGTATCTCGAAATGTCGATGACGCAGTTCGCCCGCAATCAGGACCAGATGCGGCGCTACATGCAGAATGCCTTCGGCTTCAACCCGTTCCAGCAGTTCGAGTCGATGGGCAAGCAGAACATGGCGATGTTCGAGAACGCCATGCGCATGTTCAATCCGTTCGGCACCCCGCCCGGCGGCCAGGCTGCCGGCGGCCAGCCCCCCGCGCCGGCGGCGACGGCCGCGAATGGACATGAGCCGGCCAGGCCGGAGGCCGCCGCCCCATCCAGCGACACGGCGATCGACGATCTGAAGCGCAAGCTCGACGAGTTGCAGAGCCAGCTCGCGGAACTCGGCAAGAAGCCCTGACCGCCCCATGACGTCGTTGCCAACGTTCGTGGCCCGCCGCGTGATGTCGCCGTGCATCGGCATCTGCAAGCTCGACCAGAAGAGCGCCCTCTGTCTCGGCTGCCGGCGCACGATCGACGAGATCGGCCGCTGGGCGATGCTCGACGACCCGGCCCGTCAGGCCATCGTCGACCAGTTGCCGACGCGGAAGTTCTGACGTCTTCCGACGAATATGCCAGCTGCAGAAGCCTTGTCATCCTGAGCGCAGCGAAAGATCTAACGCCAGCTACGCAGTACTTTGGTCGCCAAATTAGAGCGGGAAGACTCTAGGTTCGAGCGTATCCTGCTTTTGCGAAATAGTTGGCGCACTCTGCGGGCTGGACGGTAGGCAATAGGGCGGCGATAGCGCTGTAGATTGCGTCGTGGGTGCGTCGTGCG
>JAGNNA010000038.1 GCA_017990895.1 Reyranella sp. | reverse complement strand
GTGCTGCGTTATGGTTCTGCCGCTGCCGTGGCAGCTGCTCTACCGGCCCCCGCCATTGGGCAGGGGGCCTGGCCCAACAAACCCATCCGCATCATCTGCGGTTACCCGGCGGGCGGTCTCACCGACACCTTCGCCCGGGCCTATGGCGAGTATATCGCGCAGAAGACCGGCCAGCCGGTGTCGGTCGAGAACAAATCGGGCGCCAGCGGGGCCATCGCGGCCGAGCAGGTGAAGTCGGCGCCGCCCGACGGCTACACGCTGATGTGGACGATCTCCACGACGATGATCATGAACAAGGTGCTGTTCAAGAAGCTGCCCTACGATCCCGACAAGGATTTCGTCCTGATCTCGTGGATGGATGCGGGCCACCTGCCGCTGATCGTGAACAGCAAGCTGCCGGTGAAGAACCTTGCCGAACTCGCCGACTATGCCCGGGCCAACAAGACCAGCCTCGGCACCTACGGCGCCGGCTCCTACAGTCATGTCGCCGTCGAAGCGCTGAACCGCCATTACAAGCTCGGCATGGAAGCGGTGCATTATCGCGGGGAGGCGCCGATGTGGCAGGATGTCGCCTCGGGCGCTGTACAGGGCGGCAGCGGCAGCGTCGCGGCGGCCTCCGGCGTGCTGCAGTCGGGCAACGGCCGGCCCATCGCCGTGCCGACCAGGGAGCGCATGAAGAAGCTTCCCGACGTCCCCACCTTCTACGAGCAGGGCGTGACCGACAAGGCGTTCCAGGTTCAGGGCTGGATCGGCCTGGTCGGCCCCGCGGGCATGCCCAAGGAGATCGTGCAGAAGCTCTCGGACATGATGGTCGAGGGCGGCAAGAGCGAGCGCATCCAGAAGATCCTCGCCACCTTCGGCATCGACAATGCGGCCCGTGACCACGTCTTCTTCGAGAAGATCGTGGCCGAGCAGGGGCCGATCTGGATCGACCTGGTGAAGGGCCTCAATATCGAACCGCAGTAAGCGCGTTTCTCCGCAATGAAGGCACTCGGGCGGGGGCACTCCCCGACCGACTCATGTCGACAATCGAAATTGAGCAAGGAGATCGCCGCTTTGCGATTGCATCCGTGCACGCGGAAATTGTACTTGTAGGACAATTGCATATGTCGGATTGCGTCAGCGACCGTACGGAAAGGAAGTCACCTCTTCATGGCTCTCGACGTCTATGTCGGGTCTCTTACGCGCTATTATGCCGGTCGCTGGGAAAACCTGGGGGAAAGAGCGGCGCGTGAGCGGGGCGCGCCGACATCCGTTCGATGGGCGAAGCAGCCGGAGGACGCGAAGAGTCAGGACCGCATCCGCGCCAAGGTGATCGGCTGGCGTACTGCACTCGCGAAAGCGCTGGGCGATCGTCTTGCCGGGCCGCTGGACTGGGATGAGACGGAGGATGCGCCCTGGTACACCCACCGTCCCGGATGGGATGGGTTCGGCTCGCTCGTCCTGTGGGCGGCCTATGCCGAGCATCCAGCCCTGAGGCTGCCGGAAACCCTGCCGGAGGACTGGGACCATGATGTCGCCCTCATGCGGTCGACAGCTGAAGGATTTCGCTCGCGCTATTCCCATCTGGTCCGCAACGTGGAGATGTGGCTGCCGGTGGCCTTCGAGATCACCTTCCAGGGCGAGGATGTCGAGGGGCGGCGGAGCGTCGTGGGCTCCGTGACGACGCTGCGCCGCCAACTTGCCGACCTGAATGCCGCGACCTGGAGAGCCTCGGCTTCCGATGTGATGGGATGGGGACGGGTGCCGACCGAGGAGGGACTCGTGGAGGAGCGCGCGCGCTATGCCTTCTCGGTCCTGACGGAACTGGCGCAATGTGCGCAGAGCGAGCGTCTGCCGATGAAGCTCGATCACTGACGAAAAACGCCCGCGGTTCGATCCGCGGGCGCTTCGTGGACAGGCCTTGTCCGGAAGTCTCAGGCTGCGTTGGGCGCCGGCGGCGTCTCGGGGGCCGGACGGTTGCGACGGTCGGCCATGAACTGGTCGAACTCGGCGCGGTCCTTGGCGGCGCGCAGCTTGTCGAGGAAGTCGCGGAACTCACGCTGTTCCTCGTCGAGGCGGTTCAGCGTCTCCTCGCGATACTCGTCGAAGGCGACGTTGCCGCTGCTGCGGCGGCCCCAGCCGGAGCGGCGCTTCCAGCCCTGGAATTCCTCACGGCACGAGCGGCCATCGGGCATGTTCCAGTGACCGTAGCGCTTCGAGCAAAACATGCGTCCACTCCCTTTGAGATAGATGAGAAGGGCCAGGCCGACCGGCCAGAACAGGATGAAGCTCAGCACCAGGAGCGCAATCCACGCCGGCTTGCCGAGGTCGTCTATTTTTTCGATCAGGCCCATATGGAAGCCCCTTCTGCTGACGTTAACGATGTGAATGTTAACGACATTTACATTGGGCTCGACGACCCCGGTAGTCAAGGGTCCGGCGAAAACTTTCAGCGCGGCGAGGGAAAACCCAGTCCCTGCAGGTAGATGAGCACTTCCGACTCGAGCAGTTCCTCGGCCGACATGGGCAGCGCGCGCCGGCCGGAATCGCCGCGCCCGAACAGGGAGGCGATGCCGTGTGCCATCGACCAGATGTGCAGGCTCATCATCAGCGCGGGCGGCCGCCCGGCCGCCGGGAGCAGGACGACGAGCTGGTCAGCCGCAGCGCGCAGCACGGAAAAGGCTCTTTCGGAGGCGGCCCGCAGGTCTGGATTGGTATCGGGCGAGATGCCCGATTCAAACATCGCCGCGTAGTAGGCGGGCTCTGACCGTGCGAACGAGAGATAGGCCCTGCCGATATTGTGGAAGGCCGTGACAGGATCGGGCTTCCCGTTGGCCCATCCCGTCGAAAGCATCGCCGCGAAACGCTCGAAACCCTCGCGCGCCACGTCGGCCATCAGGGCGTCGCGATCGCGGAAATGCCGGTAGGGCGCGGCCGGGCTCACGCCCGCGGAACGGGCCGCATCGGCGAAGGTGAAGCCCGCCGGCCCTTTTTCCTTGATGAGCTCGCGGGCGGCCTTGATCAGCGCCTCGCGCAGACTGCCGTGGTGATACTTCCGCTCCTCACGGTCGTTGCGCTTCCAGCTCATGTTAAGGAAGTTTACATCAAAGCCCCTGCCCGCAACAGCCGCGGGATATGCGCAGATGGGCCGTGTTGCTGTTGGCCGGATGTTTCTACGCTCTGTCTGCGCGAAGACGAGAGCGGGGCCTCCCATGCACCACGGCGACGTGTCACCGGAGATCGCGGCGGGCCTGCTGGCTCTGAAGAAGCGCATCGACGCCGCGAAGATTCCCCCCTCGAAGCTCGACGAGACGATCAACGTCGCGGTTTGGAATATCCGCGAATTCGGCAAGAAGCGGCGTACGGTGGCGGCGCTCCACTACATCGCCGAGATCCTGGGCCAGTTCGATCTGATCGCGCTGGTGGAGCTGCGCGACAACCTCGAGGATTTCGGCAGGGTCTGCCGGTTCCTGGGACCGAGCTGGGACCTCGTCTATTCCGACTGGATGTCGGATGCCGGCGGCAACCGCGAGCGCACGGGCTTCCTCTATGATCGCCGTGCCGTCACCTTCAACGGGCTGGCTGCCGAGGTCGATGCGCCGCGCGCCAAAAAGGACACCGAGTATCTCGCCGCGCAGTCCTTCTGGCGCGCGCCCTACATGTGCTCGTTCCGCGCCGGCAATTTCGACTTCATCGCCATCGCCACCCATACGCGCTGGGGCGACAGCCTCGAAGGCCGCGAGGCCGAGCTGGGCATGCTGGCCGACTGGATCGATGCGCGGCAGAAGGACAAATCGGTCGAGGACCACGACCTGATCGTGATGGGCGACTTCAACACGCCGAGCCTCGACGACGAAACCTTCAAGGCGCTGACGCGCCGCGGCCTGCAGGTGCCCGACTCGCTGCTCGAGCTCAAGGCGGGTGACGTGGCGGTGAAGGGCTCCAACCTCGGCAAGACGATGCGCTACGACCAGATCCTGCACCTGCCGACGGCGAAGAAGCGCTTCACCAACTTCGGCGGCACGCTCGACTTCCATGTCTCCGATGCGTCGATCCAGCAGCTCTTCCCGGGGCAGGCCATGACGCGCACCCAGTTCACCTACCAGCTCTCCGACCACTTCCCGGTCTGGGTACAGATCAAGACCGACATCGACGGCGAGCGCCTGACGCAGATCGTGCAGAACGCGAAGAAGGATTGACGCTCAGCGCGAGACCTCGCCGACCAGGATGTCTTCCGCGACCTTCCCCGTACGCTCCTCCTCCGACTCGATCAGGCGCGCATTTGATATTCCAGGGGTCTCAACGCGGCAGGGGCTAACCGTCCCCTGTCACACGGAATGTGACTACTTCCAGATCTTCTTTCCGCTGCCAGGCAGGCCCAAGCCACTCCACATCGCGTCGACCTTCTCGATCACCGCATCGTCCATGCGGATCTGCCGTCCCCATTCGCGATTGCTCTCGCCCGGGAACTTGTCGGTCGCGTCGAGGCCGATCTTGGAGCCGAGGCCGGAGACGGGGCTCGCGAAGTCGAGATAGTCGATCGGCGTGTTCTCAATGACGGTGATGTCGCGCGCTGGGTCCATGCGGGTCGACAGCGCCCACATCACGTCCTTCCAGTTGCGGGCGTCGATGTCGGCGTCCACCACGATCACCCACTTGGTGTACATGAACTGCCGGAGGTAGCTCCACACGCCCATCATCACGCGCTTGGCGTGACCGGCGTAGGCCTTCTTCATCGACACCACGGCGATGCGATAGGAGCAGCCCTCGGGCGGCAGCCAGAAGTCGACGACCTCGGGGAACTGCTGCTGGAAGAGAGGGATGAACACCTCGTTCAGCGCCTCGCCCAGCACCGAAGGCTCGTCCGGCGGGCGGCCGGTGAAGGTCGACAGGTAGATCGGCTTGCGCCGCATCGTGATGGCGCTGATCGTGAAGACTGGGAACTGTTCGACGCTGTTGTAGTAGCCGGTGTGGTCGCCGTAAGGGCCCTCGTCGCCGTAATCATCGAGGCTGACATGGCCCTCGAGCACGATCTCGGCCTCGGCCGGCACCTTGAGCGGCACCGTCTTGCACGCGACCAGCTCGACCTTCTTGCCGCGCAACAGGCCCCCGAACTGATACTCCGATAGCGTGTCGGGCACAGGCGTCACGGCGGCCAGGATCGTGCCGGGATCGGCGCCGATCACCACCGCGGCCGGCAACGGCTCGCGCTTGCCGGATTTCTGCCAGCGCTGGTGATGCTGCGCGCCGCCCCGATGCTTCAGCCAGCGCATCAGGGTCGTGTTCTTGCCCGTCACCTGCAGGCGATAGATGCCGAGATTGAAACTGTCCTGCTTGTCGCCCTTCGGGTTCGGGCCCTGCGTTACCACCAGCGGCCAGGTGATGAGCGGCGCCGGCTCGCCCGGCCAGCAGGTCTGGATAGGCAGCTTCGCGAGGTCGATGTCGTCGCCGGTGAGGACGATCTCCTGGCAGGGAGCGGAACTCACCGTCCTAGGCTTCATCGCCATGACGGTGCGTACCATCGGCAGCATCTCGAGCGCCTCGCGCCAGCCGCCCGGCGGCTCGGGCTGGCGCAGGAAGGCCAGGGTCTCACCCACGGCGCGCAGCTGGCCGGGCTCGCGGTCCATGCCCCAGGCCACCCTCTCGACGGTGCCGAACAGGTTCACCAGCACCGGGATGTCGGAGCGCGTGCCGTCGGCCCGCACGACGTTCTCGAACAGCACCGCCGGGCCCCCTTCGGCCAGCAGGCGGGTCTGGATCTCGGTCATTTCCAGGTGAGGTGAAACCGGCGCGGTGACGCGCACGAGGCGGCCACTCTTCTCCAGCCGGTCGACGAAGTCGCGAAGCGAGGCGTAAGGCATGCTAGGCAGTCGGTTTAGAGGGGCGGACCGATGAGATCAAACGGCATTCCCGCGGAGTTCGAGGACCTGCTGAGCCGCGCCGGCAAGCGCGTGCTGGCGGGCACGCATCCGCTGTGCGGCGCATTGGCCAATCCGCGTATGCGGTTCCTGGCGGCGGAGGACCTCCTCGACCGCGCGAAAGCCGCGCGTGTGCGGCGCACCTTGGAGGCCGAGCTGTCGGACACGCTGGAGCCGATCGAGAAGCCGATCCCACCCGACACGATCTTCGAGATGAAGAGCGACTATGCCGAGCTGCTGCCCAAGAGCAGCCGCGCGCGCACCATCTACTTCGAGAGTCGCCGCGAGCCCGGCGTGAAGGTGGCCGAGCGGATCGGTCTCGCGCGCATGATGCGCAGCCAGAGTTTCCGTGCCTTCGCTGAGGCGCTGGCGGGACGCAAGTTGAGGTCAAGCTGGGGCCTGCAGGTCCTGCGCTACGGGCCCGGCGACTATGCCGGGCCGCACAACGATCACCATCCCGAGAACGCGGCGGCGAAGGGTGGATACATCGACCTGCATCTCAGCCTCTGCACTCCCGGCGTCGAGCACCAGTGGCTGGTCTACAGCCGTGCCGGCCATTTCAGCGAGATCGTCTCGGTGGCGGGTCCATCGACCGTCACCGCCTATCGCCTGCCGTTCTGGCACTACACGACGCCGCTGGTCGGCACGCCCAAGGCCGGGCGTTGGGTATTGCTGGGGACGTTCCTGTATCGGTGAGTGAGGATCTTTGCTGGGAGCGCGCCACTCCAGTGGCGCTCCAACGCGTCGATAGCAAAGTCATGAGCGCCACTGGAGTGGCGCGCTCCATTGATCAATCCCGGTCGGGCGCGCCCAGCGGAAAGAGCGGGCGATACTGCCGCGCATCCTCGACGCAGCGCGCGAAGGACGGTCTTGCGAGCAGGCGCGTGCGATAGGCGCGCAGCACGGGATAGGTTTCGGGAATCCGGTGCACCCAGTCGGCATAGAACAGCGACGGCGCGGCGGCGCAGTCGGCCATCGTGAAATCCTCACCGATGGCCCAGGTGCGGCCGACGAGTTCGTTCTCCAGCCAGGCGTAGGCGCGCTCCAGCTTCGCGATTGACTCGTCGTGGCCTTCCTTGCGTTTCACGGGATCGCCGGTCAGCGCGCCGTTCACCGCGATCTGCATCATGTTCATCACATGCAGGTCGAAGAACCGGTCGAGGAAGCGAACGTCGAGCGCCTTCATCGGATCGGCAGGCAACAGCTTCACCGGACCGGGATGCGCCAGCTGGAGGTATTCGATGATTATGCTGGTCTCGACGACGGTGCGATCGTCGTCGACCAACAGCGGGAACTTGGCGATCGGCCAGCGCTTCAGCCATTCGCCGACATGCGCGGGCGTATCCTGGCCGATCGCGCGGAACTCGAACGGCGTGCCGTTCTCGTAGAGCGCCATCAGGACCTTCTGCGTATACGAAGAGAAGAGGTGGCCGTAGACCGCGAGCGACATTTCGATCCTCCCGTCAGCCGGCTTTCTTCCACGACGCGGCGCGCGCCAGCAGCCGCTCGGCCCGGATGACGATGGGCAGGTCGACCATGCTGCCCTCGAAGGCGACGGCGCCCTCGCCGTTGGCCTTGGCGACCTCGAAGGCCGCCAGCAGACGCCGCGCGCGATCGATCTCCGCGTCGGAGGCGCCATATTCCTCGTTGATGATCGGCACGTGCGCGGGATGGATGCACGAGGCCGTGGTGAAGCCCAGCTCGCGGCCGCGCTTCAGGCCGGCGCGATAGGATTCGAGATCGTCGATCTTGGCGAGCTGGCCCATCGAGCCCATCGGCAGGATGCCGGCGGCGCGGCAGGCGGCCAGCCCCTGCATGGCGAAGACGTACATGCTGTCGGCCGAGGGCGTGGCGCCCATGTCGGTGGCAAAGTCCTCGCCGCCCACGGACATCCCGGCCATGCGCGGCTCGGCGGCGATGGCGAAGAGATGCGGCAGCGCCGCCACCGTCTCGATCAGCACCAGGAAGCGCGTATGGCCGATCTCCATGCCGAGCTGATGCTCGCGCTCGGTCACCAGCTCGGCGAGCAGGCGGACATGCTCGGGACCCATCACCTTGGGCAGCATCAGCGCCGAGACGCCGGGCATGACAGCGGCTTCGATGTCGGGCACGGCCAGCTCGAGCGGGCGGTTGATGCGCACCACGACGTCGGCGCCGTTCTGCGCCACCCGCGGCACGGCGGCGGCGATCGCGGCGCGCGCTTCGGCCTTCTTCGACGGGATGATCGAATCCTCGAGGTCGAGGATCAACGCATCGGCACCGCGCGTATGGGCCTTGGCGATGAAGCGTTCGGCCAGCACCGGCACGAACATCAGCGAACGCCAGTTGGGCTGGGGACGGGTGGTCATTTCATTGCTCTCCGGAAGAAGTCAGCGCAGGCCGACGGGCACGACGCTGATCGAGTTCTGGGGACTGCCCTCGATCACGCGGTCGGTATAGGTGAGATAGATCAGGGCGCGGCGCTTCGGATCGTAGAAGCGCACCACCTGGGTGGTCTTGAAGATCAGCGAGGCGCGCTCGCTGAACACTTCGTGCGGGCTCTTCAGCTTCTCGGCCTTCTCGGCGTCGACCGGGCCGACCTGGTGGCAGGAGATCGAGGCATAGGGCGGATCCTCCGCCAGGCCCACCATGCCCTTGAGGCCGCCGGTGCGCGCGCGTGCGAGGTAGCAGGTGATGCCCGCGAGGTCGGGATCGTCGAACGCCTCGACCACGATCTTGTCGTTGGGGCCCAGCCACTTGAAGCGATAACCGACCGAGCCGATCTCCTCCGCCGCGGCGGGGAGCGCGATAAGGAGAGCGAGAGCGGCGAGGATCGCGCGGGTCATGTCAAACTCCCTTGGTGGATGGAGACGCGGGTGGGCGCGTTGCGAGGAACAAGCCGGGCAGCACCAGCAAGGTTCCCATCAAATGATACCATTGCGGCGCCTCGCCCAGGGTCAGCCAGGCGAGGATGCCGACATAGAGCGGGCCGAGATACATCGACACGCTGGTGACCGACGGTCCCAGCTCGCGCACGCAGTAGGCGAAGGCGCCGTAGGCGCCGACACCGGGAATGATCGCCAGCACGATCCAGGCGAGCCAGGTTCGCCAGTCGGCAAAGTCTGGTGCCTGCCACAGCAGTGCTTCGCCGATCGTGAATGGCAAAAGCACGAGCGATCCCGCGAAGGAGATGGCGCAGAGCCGCGTCAGGGGATCGAGCGTGCTCGGACGGGCCTTCAACAGCACCGAGTAGAGGCCCCAGCAGGCCGAGGCGGCGGCGATCCAGAGATCGCCCTCGGTGAACTGCACCGACAGGAGGTTTTCGATCTGGCCCTTGGCGAACACCGCCGCGACTCCAGCGAGGCAGAGAACGATGCCCGCGATACGGCCCATGGTCAGCCGCTCGCGATAGAGCAGGCGCCCCAGCGCCACGACCAGGATGGGCGAGGCGGCGTAGATCAGGCCGATGTTCAGCGCGGGCACCGAGCGCGCGCCGATATAGACCCAAGCGCCGCAGATCCACATGCCGATCGCACCCAGCAGCAGCAGGTCACGCCATTCTCGGCCCAGCGCATGGCGATGGCGGACGAGGCGGGTCCAGACGAACGGCAGCAGCAGCAGGGCGACGAGGAACCATCGCCCCAGTGCCAGCGCGTTCGGCGGCACGAAGGTGGCATAGCGCGCGCCTAGCATGTTCACGGCAAACATCGCGGGCGTGAGCAGCAGCAGCGTCCAGGCGATGCGACGGCGGGTGAGAAACGACACGGCGGCGTTCTACCACGGGAAGGCGAGAAACTCTGTCGCCGTCAGATCTGGCTCCTGAAGCGCTCGATCAGCCATTGCGCGGCGGGGCCGGGCGGGCTGTCGATGCGGTGCAGGACGCGCATGGGATAGATTGCGGCCCACCAGTCGGCGAGATCGAGCTCGACCAGGCGCCCGGCTTCGATATCGCCCTTCACCATCGGCGCCGGCATGCTGCCCCAGCCGACGCCGGCGAGCAGCAGCGCATGCTTGGCGCCGAGATCGGCCAGCCGCCAGGTCTTGGGGCCGACCACGCCGAAATCCTGGCCCTCGGTCAGCTTCGAGCGATCGGTGAGGACGAGCTGGATATGCTCGCGCGCCGATCCGCGGGCCTGTCCGCCGAGACGTGCCAACGGATGGAAGGGCGCGGCCACGGGCACGAGCTGGACGCCGCCGATGGCGATGCTCTCGGTGCCATCGGCGGCAACGTTGGGTCCGCTGACGCCGATGTTCGCGGTGCCGTCGAGCACGAGCTGCGTGACGGCGCCCAGGGTTTCGACATGAAGCCGCAATTGCACGGTCGGGAAGGTCGTCTGGAAGCCCTGCAGCGCGTCGACGAGACGGGCGGTCGGCAGCATGACGTCGACGGCCAGCGAGATCTCGGCCTCCAGCCCTTCGAGCAGGCCCTTCACCTTGGCGCGCAGCATGTCGACGCCGTGCGTCACCGCGCGCGCCTCGGCCAACACCGCCCGGCCGGCCTGCGTCAGCTGGGGCTTGCGGGTAGCGACCCGGTCGAACAGGGGCAGGCCGAGCTGCGCCTCTAGATTGTCGATGGCGTAGGTTATCGCCGAGGTGGCGCGGTTCAGGCGCCGGGCCGCGCCGGCAAAGCTCCCAGCATCGGCCACGGCGAGCAGGACCTGAAGCTGGGCGAGGGATGGCGTTCCGGGAGTCGTAGGCATTTCTAAATAATTGAAGAGATCGTTCAATATTATACGGATTTTCAGGCAAAAGAGCAGTCCCTACATAGCCGTCACAGCCAAGGAGGCGGCCATGAACAGCAGCAAGCGCCAGCTCATTTCCATCCACGAGGCGTTCCGGACCCTCGAAGGCGACGGGTTCGAAGTGCGCCGGGCCATTCCGTCGAACGCCTACGAGGCGATCGGACCGTTCATCTTCCTCGACGAGTTCGGCCCGATCGATGTCCGGCCGGGCGAGGCCAAGGGCGCGTCGGCGCATCCGCATGCGGGCATCGAGACCCTGACCCTGCTGCTGGAAGGCAGCCAGACCCACAAGGACAGTCTCGGCAATGTCAGCAGCATGCGGCCGGGCGAGGTCCAGTGGATGCGGGCCGGTCGCGGCGTGGTCCACGACGAAAGCCCGGACGAGCAGCTGCGTCGCGAGGGCGGTCACGTCCACGGCGTCCAGCTCTGGATCAACATGCCCAAGGGCGGGAAGCACGCTGAGCCGGCCTATCGCCACGTGAAGGCGTCCGAGATTCCGACGGTCACTGCCGACGAGGGCCGCACGGTTGTGCGGCTCGTGGCGGGCAGCCTGGGCGATCTCAAGGGACCGATCGCGACGTCGGGTGCACCGTTCGTCGTGCACGCCTCGCTGAAGGACGGCGCCCGCGTCGAGCTTCCGGCGGGCAGTCCAGCCGAGCTCGGTGTCTACATCATGGTCGGCGCCGCGAGGATCGGCAGCGACGAACGGCGGATCGAGGCGGGCCAACTAGCGCGGCTGACGGCAGGCGATGCGCTCGAGATCACGGCGGCAGGGGCCAGCGAGATCCTGCTGGTCGGCGGCGATCCGCTCGATGCGCCGATCGTGCGTCACGGACCCTTCGTGATGAACTCGATCGACGAGCTGGAGCGCGCGGTCCGCGACTACAACGCCGGGCGCATGGGCCGGATCGCCGCCTGACACTTCACTTTCCCTCAACCCCTCAAACTCAACCGACAGCGGAGACTGAAATGACCAAGGTTCTCGTTCTTTACTATTCGAGCTACGGCCACATCGAGAAGATGGCCGAAGCCGTTGCCGCCGGCGCCCGTGAAGCCGGCGCGCAGGTCGACATCAAGCGCGTCCCCGAGACCGTGCCGGAAGCGGTGGCCAAGGCGTCGCACTTCAAGCTCGACCAGAAGGCGCCGGTCGCCAAGGTCGAGGACCTGGCCGACTATGACGCGGTGATCGTCGGCACCGGCACCCGCTTCGGCCGCATGTCCTCGCAGATGGCGAGCTTCCTCGACCAGGCCGGCAGCCTGTGGGCGAAGGACGCGCTGAACGGCAAGGTCGGCGGCGCGTTCACTTCCACGGCCACCCAGCATGGCGGTCAGGAGACGACGCTCTTCTCCATCATCACCAACCTGCTGCACTTCGGCATGGTGGTCGTCGGCCTCGACTACGGCCATGCCGGCCAGATGACGATCGACGAGATCACCGGCGGCAGCCCTTACGGCGCCACCACGATCGCCGGCGGTGCCGGCCAGCGCCAGCCTTCGGAGAACGAGCTGGTCGGCGCCCGCTACCAGGGCCGCAAGATCGCGGAGACGGCGAAGAAGCTCGCCGCCTGATCACCGGTCTCGATGCCGGCGTCGCATCTGCGACGCCGGTTCTGACTCTTCGGAGCGCGCAACTCCAGTTGCGCTCATGTCGTGCTGATCGACGAAGCTTGGGCGCAACTGGAGTTGCGCGCTCCATTGATTCGTCCCGCTCTATAGATCTACCGGTGTGCGCGGTGTGAGACCTTGGCCGCCGCGTGGCCGTATCAGCGAGATCAGGCCGGCAAGGGCCGCCAGGCACACCAGCAGGACGATGACGTCGCGGCTCGCAGCGACGAGGGAGGCTGCGGGAAGGTTGAGCGTGCTGCCGCTGTCGTCGCCGAGGGACAGCGCGAGAAGAGTCGAGGCGCCGGCGATGCCGGTGCTCATGCCGAGCATGCGCATGACGTTCAGCACGCTTCCCGCCTGGCCGGTCTCGTCGGCCGGTGCGGTCGACATGATGGCGCTGCTGTTGGGCGAGATGAACAGGCCCTGCCCGACTCCGATCACGGCTAGCGACAAGGTTACCAGCCAGAGATTGGCCGGATTGCCATCGAGGAACAGATAGAGGATCGCGAGGCCCGTGAGGCACACCAGCATCCCGAAGCAGGTCGGCAAGCGAGGGCCGAGCCGGTCATAGAGCATGCCGCCCAAGGGCGCGACCAGCCCCAGCATCACTGGCAGGATCGACAGCCGCAGGCCCGCGGCGAGGGCGGTGTCCTGATAGATGCGCACCAGCGCGAAGGGGACGAGGAAGAACACGCCGAACAGGGTGGCGTAGGACAGGAAGTTCGCCGTGTTGCCCAGCAGGAAGGCCGGCTTGGCGAGCAGCTTGAGGTCGAGCAGCGGCGCCGACGTGCGATGCTCGGTGCGCACGAACAGCATGGCGCAGACGATGCCGACCAGGAGGCAGGCGATCAGGATCGGCGACGTCGGTCCCAGCGCATGCACCTCGTTCAGCACCGCGATGAAGCCCGTCAGCGCCGGTGCGATCAGGATCGCGCCGCGCCAGTCGAAGTGCTCGTGCCTGGACGGGTTTCCGGTCTGGGGCAGGACGAACCAGCCGATGATCGCGCCGGCGATGCCGAGCGGCACGTTGATCCAGAAGGCCCACTGCCAGCCCAATGTGTCGAGGATGAAACCGCCGATCGCCGGTCCGGCGCCGAGACCGACCGCCTGCGCCGCCGACTGCAGGCCAAGGCCGCGACCGCGTTCCTCGGGGCCCATGATCATCACGACGATGGCGACGCTGTTCGAGGTGATGAGCGCGCCGCCGATCGCTTGCAGGACGCGGAAGAAGATCAGCCAGGGCAGGCTCGTCGCATAGCCGCACAAGGCGGAGCCCGCGATGAAGAGCAGGAAGCCCGCGGTATAGAGCAGCTTGCGGCCGAACATGTCCGCCAGCCGTCCGAAGATCGGCATGAACGACGCGAGCGCCAGCAGATAGGCCACGGCCACCCAGCTCACGCTGCTGAGGCGGGCCCCGAACTCGACTTCGAGTCGCGGCAGCAGCACCTGGGTCATGCTGGCATCGACCTGCCCCATGACGGCGCCGATGCACACCGTACCGACGACGAACCAGCGATACGATTTCAGGCGTGCGACCGCCTTGAGCGGCGCCGGCTCCCGCCCTTCGAGGACGGCGGCCCGCAGCGCGCCGAGGGAGAAGGGGCCGGGAGATGGATTGGTCAAAAGGTCGGCTTCGTCTCGAAGGTGGTCGGCGCCTTGGTCTCGCGCTCCGGCGGCGGCACGCGGGCGTCGAACGTGTAGGTCGTGCCGACGGCCGACTGGCTGACCCGGTCGCCATATTCGTTGGCCAGCGCATGTAGCGCCCGCCAGCCGGTGCAGTGGCCGGTGATGATGTAGGCGATATCGAAAGGCTTCAACGCCTCGACCGTCTGCGGAATGAGATGCTCCATGACGCCGCCCAGATGCAGGCCGCCCATCACCGCATGGATCGGCGTGTCGGGAAACAGGCGCTTTGTCTCGGTGCAGACATTGACGATGCCGGCGTGCGAGCAGGCGCTGAACACGACGAGGCCGAGGTCGCGCACGTTCACGATCAGCATGCGCTCGTCCATCAGGAAGGGATCGGGCCGCCATTCCTCCGAATTGTCCTTGCGGCAGAGATGGTCCTCGCGGCCCTTCTCGAAGGCGCTCACGCGGGGGATCTCGCTGCTTTAGTAGAAATGGCAGTCGAGCAGGGTGCGCGCATTGCCGTCGTTCACGACCTTTGCTCCCTGGGACTCCATCTGCAGCGGCGTGGGGACACGGGCGGCCGGGAAGATCGTGCCGTCCTGCAGTAGCACGCCCCGCTCGTTGAACATGCCGAGATTGACGTGGACCGCTACGCTTCCCCTGCCTCGGCGCCTGGCAATGGCGTCGAGTGCGGCTGGCAGGGCACCCATGTGATCCCAGTGGCCGTGCGTCACCGCGATTTCCTCGACCTCGCCGAGATCGATCGCCATGTTGCGACAGTTGCGAATGAAGGCGGTGCCTTCCGTGCCGGTGTCGAACAGCAGCGTGTGCTGCTTAGCACCGATCTTCGTCCTTAGACGCAGGCCATAGTCGAGATTGGCGACGAGAAGCGTCTCGCCGGAAATCTCCTTCGCGCCGGCCTTCAGGATGTTGGCCATCTCCGAGGTCGCGAACGCGGGCTTGCTGGCATAGGTGTCGCTCATATTGTCGGTGATGACGTCGACGATCAGCGAATCGACAGCGGCGAGGTCGGACATGTGAGACGCCTCCAGTGTCAGAGTAGCGGAGCGAGCGGACGGGCGAGGTAGCGGACGGTCTTGGTGCCGCCATGGATGGCGGCATGGCCGACCTCGATGAAGCCGAGGGACGCATGGAAGGCATCCGAGGCCGGATTGGGCGGGTCCGAATTGACCTCGCAGACGACCCGTTCGTGTCCGGCGACGCGGGCAGCGTGGAACAGGTCTTCGTACAAGCGATTGGCCAGGCCGCGCTTGCGCATCGCCGGGGCGACGACGATGCGGTCAATATAGACGAAGCGCCGATAGCGCTCGCGGAACCAGAGGAAGTTGGGGCTGTCGTAATCGACGTCCTGGTCGAAGGCCAGGAGGAAGGTCGAGACGTTGCCGATGCGGCGCGCATGGAAGGCCTGCGCCAGCAGATGCCGCAGCCGTGCGGCGTCGAGCCAGGAGAGCTCGACGGCGTGATCGTTGTTGAGGGCGAGGAGGGTGGCCTCGTCGTACTCGGAAACGCTGGCCAGGTCGGTCAGGCGTTCGTCTCCTTCAGGAACTTGATCAGGAGACGGCTGACTTCCGCCGCCTGCTCCTGCTGCACCCAGTGGCCGGCGCCTTCGACCATGTGGATTTCCTTCATATTGGTGCAGGCGCTCTTCTGCATCTTCTCCAGCGCGCCGGGCGACTGATAGTTACCCCAGTCGCTCTTGCCAGAGATGAAGGTCGAGGGCTGGTCGATGGTGCGGCCGGTGAAGATCTCGAGCTCGGGCGTCACGCGGCCGCTGGTGCGCGCGCGATACCAGTTGAGACCGCCCTGGAATCCCGTGCGCTCGTACTCACCGGCATAGACGGCGAGTTCCTCGTCGGTGAGCCATTTGGCGGCCGCGACCTCCTCGGGCGTCGGCATCTCCTTGGCCACCGTCTCGGCCATGCCTTCGGCCAGGTCCATGATGTAGTAGGTCGGCATCTTCGCCAGTTCCTCGGCGGTCCAGCCCTTCAGCTCGTAGGGCTTGTTCGCCTTCCAGTCGGCGCTCTTGTAGTGATAATAGGCGCGCAGGAAATTGTGCAGGCCCTGCTTGGGATGCCACTGTTCCTCATTGGCTTCGCGCGTCGACTGATACCACTGGTAATGCTTGCGGGGCCGAGGCAGCGCTGCCAGCGCGGCGTGAACGTCCGGTGCCTTGGGCGCCGCCGTCTTGCCGGCCGTGTCGAACGGCACGGAAGATGGTCCCGGGAAGGGCGCGCTCATCAGCGCCATGCGCTTGAAGATGTCGGGCCGCACCAGCGAGGCGTAGGAGGCCACCGATGAGCCGAAATCGTGTCCGACCGCGGCTTCGGCCGTGCGGTGGCCGAGCGCGAAGAGCACGCCGATGGCATCTCGCAGCAGGTTGGTGAAGCGGAAGCCAATCTGGTCGGCGTCGAAGTCGGCACTCCAACCGGTCGTCCGACCATAGCCGCGAAGGTCGGGGGCGATCACGTGATAGCCTGCTTCGGTCAGCGCTGGCATGACTTTGCGCCAGCTGAAAGCGATCTCCGGAAAGCCGTGGAACAGCATCACGGCCGGTGCCCTACGGTCGAAGCCGGCTTCAAGCACGTGGATGTCCAGGCCGTTGATGCCTGGGAGGATGCGGGCGCGAACGCCGGCGGGGAGGACGGAGGCGGGGAGCGGTTGCATAAGAACAACCTACGACGGCCTCGATCGAAATGGCAGCGACGTTCCTGCCTGCGCCGGCATCGCGACGCGTTCCGCGAAACTTTCGAGCTCAGCCTACGCGGTGGGCCAGGCGATCCTCGGCATCTGACCCGTCCGGTCATAGGCGTCGGCAACGCGTTCCACGCATCTTTCGAATGCGGTCGAGTGCGGCTTGATCCCCTGGTCGAGGCAGGCTTTCTCCGCGATCGCGAGCGCGTGGCTCGATCTGGCGTCAGCCTGCGGCGCAAACGTCGCCGCTCCAGCCGCAGCAGCGACAGCGATGAAGATGGTGTTCAGGTGCTTCACGACATCCTCCTCTCGTCGCTGGAAACAAATGCCCTCCCGTGATGTGAGCGGGCAACCGGATCACTGCTCGGCAATCTCGCGGTCGTACTGGGGGTCGTCCGTGAACACGAGCAGCCTGCGGGCGTGGGTCTCTCGTTCCATGCAGGATTTATAGCCGGAAGTTGCGGGCGTCAGGCCGTATTCGAGGCAAGCATCGCGCGCATCGGCAGTCACCTTGGCCATCGTGTAGGCGATCTCCGGCTTGCCCCATTCGATGGCGCGGATGGCTTGGGACAGGCAGTATTCATAACCCTCGCTGGTCTTCGTGATGCCTTGCTCGCGGCAGATGCGCTCGGCCTGGCTTTGCGCCGAGGCAGGCGGCACGGGCGGGGCGAAGGCCACGATCCCCGCCATCAGGAACACGCTTCCCAGCGCCAGTCCGGCATGCAGCTGGTTGCGGGTCATTGGTCGGCTCCGAGGTTGGTTGCGTTCACGTACTTGGACAAACGCCCTGAATCGCCAAGGGGTTGCTAATACAAACGATACAATCGCATCGGGTTGCCCAAATCTCGCCCGAATTTGCAGGTCATCGCGGCAAAGCGCAGAACTGTGCCGATAATGGAAGTTGCATGGTGCTGCTCGTTCTGCCACCGGAGGTGCGTAATTTGGCGAGACCGGAGGCGTCAATGCGCGGGATTGGGGGCTTGTTGGGGTGTCTGGTGGTGGCGGCCTGTGCGTTGCCGATGGCCGATTCGCAAAGCGACGCCGCCGGCAAGCGATTCGAGACTCCGCCCGCGGGGCTCGGCGCGCTGTACATCTACCGCACGAGCGACAGCCCGCTGGACCGTACCTCGCGATTCCGGGTGATGCTGGTGAACGACAAGGGCGACACCCGGAAGCTTGGCATACTCGATGAGGATACCTGGTTCCTGCTGAACCTGCCGCCCGGCAACTACACGGTTCGCTGCGAGGGTGGCGACGCCGGCCACAGCTCCAACGCGCCCGTCGCCGTCGCGAGCGCTGGACAGGTGTTTGCGCAGATCCGTGCCGTGCCCGGCCGGTGGGTGCCCAACTGCGCGGCCTCCTCGAAGCGAGACGTGGAAGGCCGCGCCGGAGTCGCGCGGGGCAAGCGGGTGCAGGAGCTCCGGCCCGGCGCTCAGTAGCTCTTCGGCAGCCCCAGCACGCGCTCGGCGACGTAGCAGAGGATGAGCTGCTCGCTGACCGGCGCGATGCGGGCGATCATGACCTCGCGCAGGAAGCGCTCGACGTGGAACTCCTTGGCGTAGCCGTAGCCGCCATGGGTTAGGATCGCGCGCTCGCAGGCGTCGTAAGCGGAGCGGGCGCCGAGGTACTTGGCCGAATTGGCCTCGGCGCCGCACTCCTTGCCGTTGTCGTACAGCCACGCCGCCTTGAAGGTCAGCAGGTTGGCCGCCTCGAGCTGCATCCAGCTCTCGGCCAGCGGGTGCTGGATCGCCTGGTTCTTGCCGATCGGCCGGCCGAACACGACCCGCTCCTTGGCGTACTGGGTGGCGCGGGCGAGGGCGGCCTTGCCGATGCCGATCGCCTCGGCGGCGATCAGGATACGCTCGGGGTTGAGCCCGTGCAGCAGGTAGTGGAAGCCCTTGCCCTCCTCGCCGATCCGGTCCTCGAGCGGCACCTTCAGCCCGTCGATGAACACCTGGTTGGTGTCGATGGCCTTGCGGCCCATCTTCTCGATCTCGCGCACCTCGATCTTGCCGCGGTCGAAGTCGGTGTAGAAGAGCGACAGTCCGTCGGTCGGGCGCTTGCACTTCTCCTTCGGGGTCGTGCGGGCGATCAGCAGCATCTTGTCGGCGACCTGCGCGGTCGTGGTCCAGGTCTTCTTGCCGTGGACGACGTAGCCGTTGCCGTCGCGCTCCGCCTTGGTCTCGAGCGCGGTGGTGTTGAGGCCGGCATCGGGCTCGGTGACGGCGAAGCAGCCCTTCACCTTGCCCTTGATGATGTCGGGCAGGATGCGCTTTTTCTGCTCGTCCGTGCCGAACACCACGATCGGATTGGGGCCGAACACGTTGAGATGGATCGCCGAGGCGCCCTGCAGGGCCGCGCCGGACTCGGCGACCGCCTGCATCATGATCGAAGCCTCGGTGATGCCCAGGCCCGAGCCACCGAACTCCTCCGGCATCGCGATGCCCAGCCATCCGGCGTCGGCCATGGCCCGGTAGAAATCCTCCGGAAAGCCGCCGTCCTTGTCCTTCTTCAGCCAGTATTTTTCGTCGAAGCCGGCGCAGAGTTTGGCGACGCTGTCCTTGATGGCGAGCTGGTCTTCGGAGAAGGCGAAATCCATGGTGGGTCCTTGCGCGACGGCGGCGCTGTTTAGCGGTTGAGGCCGAGGAAGCTCAGCATGAGCCGGTTGAACGGCTCGGGCCGCTCAACGTTGGGCAAATGGCGCGCTTTGGCGATGTCCTCGTAGCGCGCGCCGGGGATCTTCGAGGCGATCAGCCTGTTGCGGTCGGGCGGCGTTGCCGGATCGTCGTCGCCGCAGATCACCAGGGTCGGAATCTTTATGGTCGGCAGGCGGTCGAGATAGTCGAAGTTCTGGATGGCGGCGGCGCAGCCCAGGAAGCCGGCGTCCGACGTGCCGCAGATCGTCGAGTGGATCTCCTTCCAGCGCGCCGGGTTGGCCTCCTTGAATTCCGGCGTGAACCACCGCTCCATGTTGCCGTCGGCCAGCGCCTTGACGCCGCCCTTGCGCACGGCCGCCTTGCGCTGGTCCCACAGGCCCGCCGAATCGTCGGGCGAGGAGGGGTGGGTGTCGCACAGGGTCAGCGACTGCAGCCGCTCGGGGTAAGCCAATGCGAAGCCCTGGCCGATCATGCCGCCGATCGACAGGCCGATGTAATGGACCTTCCAGATGCCCAGCACGTCGAGCGCGCCTTTCACGTCGCCCGCGAGCTGGTCCATCGTGTAGTTGCCTTCCACCGGCTGGCTGCCGCCATGCCCGCGCATGTCGAGGCGCAGCACGCGATAGCCCGCGGCCAGCAGCGGCACCAGCTGCTCGGTCCACATGCCGCCGTCTGCGGCCAGCGAATGCGTGAAGCAGACCGTCGGCGCATTCTGCGGCCCGGCCAGGTCGAAGTAGATCTTACGTCCGTCGAGATTGAGTAACATGCAGCCCCCTCATGTCATCCTGAGCGCAGCGAAGGATCTCACGTTGCTACGGGAGTCGCCTGATCGCACTGCGAGGTCCTTCGCTGCGCTCAGGACGACGTTGATCACATCGCCGAGATGCCGCCGTCGATGATCACTTCCGAACCGGTCATGAAGCTCGATTCGTCGGAGGCGAGGAAAACAAGGGCCCAGCCCACTTCCTCGGGGCGCCCGAGGCGGCCGATCGGTACCTGCTTGCCGAGCTTCTGCTGCATCAGGTCCTGGCCGAAGCGGTCGCGATATTTGTCGAGAATCGGCGTGTCGATGAAGGTCGGGTGCACCGAGTTGCAACGGATATTGTAGCCGGATTTGGCGCAGTGCAGCGCCACCGACTTCGAGAGCAGGCGGACGCCCGCCTTGGCTGAATTGTAGGCCGCCATGTTGGCGCCGGCGATGATGCCGGAGATCGACGAGATGTTGATCACCGAGCCGCCCAGCCGCGCCGTGTGCTTCTTGATCTCGGCGACGCCGTGCTTGCAGCCCAGGAACACGCCGTCGAGGTCGATCGCGTGGACCTTGCGCCATTCCGCGAGCTCGATCTCCTCGACCGTCTTGCTGAGGCCGATGCCGGCGGAGTTCAGCAGCACGTGGATGGCGCCGAACTTTTCGACGGTCTCCTGGATGGCGGACTTCCAGTTGTCCTCGCTGGTGACGTCGAGCTTCACGAAATGGCCAGCCGAGCCCAGCCGGTCGGCGACCGCCTTGCCGCGATCGACCGCCACGTCGGCCACCACGACGCGCGCACCCTCTTTCGCCATCAGCTCGGCGGCATTGGCGCCGAGGCCCGAGGCGCCGCCGGTGATGAGCGCAACCTTGCCGGCCAGACGATCCGTCATGTCTTCTTTCCTCCTGCGGCCCCCGCTCTTGCCTCGCGGTGGGCGATGTATGTCGTGGACGCCACGATGATCGCCGCGCCCACGAACGTCCAGATGTCCGAGGTCTTGCCCCAGACCGCCACGTCCATCAAGGCGGCCCAGACGATGCCGAGGAAGGTGATGGATTGCAGGGCGGAAATGTCGAGCAGGCGATAGGCCCAGGTGATGAAGAAGTAGCCCATCGTCCCGAAGAAGCCGGCGGCCAGGAACAGCAGCAACTGGTCGGCGGTCGGCGTCTGCCAGAACCACAGGCCAAGCGGCGTGAAGCAG
>JAGNNA010000037.1 GCA_017990895.1 Reyranella sp. | reverse complement strand
GCCTGGGGCAGTCCAACCATCAGCTGCTGGCCCTCTACCACCGCCTGGCCGACCGCTGACCTTGACTCGCGGGGGCCCGGCAACTATCTCCGGCTCATGGAACGCCGGTTTTTCACCGCTCCTGCCGTTATCACCACCGTCCGAACTTGAATCGGCCGGGCGCGCGCACTCGTGCGGCTTCCCGGCCCACCGCTGCCGACCTGATGAGTCGGCGGAAGGATTGCGTTTGGAATTTCGTTAGCTGGTGAATTCAATGATCAATATTTCCCTGCCGGACGGTTCGGTCCGGTCCTTCGACAAGCCTGTCAGCGGCGCCGAGATCGCCGCCTCGATCGGTCCCGGCCTCGCCAAGGCGGCCCTCGCGCTGCGGGTCGACGGCAAGATGGTCGACCTCGCCCATGTGGTCGACCATGACGCGAAGATCGGCATCGTCACGTCGCGCGACCCGGATGCGCTTGAGCTGCTGCGCCACGACGCGGCGCACGTGCTGGCGCAGGCAGTGCAGGAGCTCTACCCCGGCACGCAGATCACGTTCGGCCCCTCGACGGAGGATGGCTTCTACTACGACTTCGTGCGCGACCAGCCCTTCTCGCCGGAAGACTTCGCCAAGATCGAGCAGCGCATGGCCGAGATCGTCGATCGCGACCTGCCGATCGAGCGCTCGGTGTGGGATCGCGCCCAGATCAAGGGCTACTTCGTCGAGCATGGCGAGAAGTTCAAGGCCGAGTGGGCCGACGAACTGCCGAAGGACGAGGAGATCTCGGTCTACCGGCAGGGCGACTGGCTCGACATGTGCCTCGGACCGCACCTGCCCTCAACGGGCAAGCTCGGCAAGGCCTTCAAGCTGACGAAGGTGTCGGGCGCTTACTGGCGCGGCGACAGGAACAACGCCCAGCTGCAGCGCATCTACGGCACGGTCTTCTTCTCGGACAAGGACCTGAAGGCCTACCTGCACCGCATCGAGGAGGCCGAGAAGCGCGACCATCGCCGCCTCGGCCGCGAGATGGGTCTCTTCCATCAGCAGGAAGAGGCCGCGGGCATGGTGTTCTGGCACCCCAAGGGCTGGACGTTCTGGCGCACGCTCGAGAGCTACATTCGCCGCAAGCTGGATGCGGGCGGCTACCAGGAAGTGAAGACGCCGCAGCTGGTCGACCGCAAGCTGTGGGAGGCTTCGGGCCACTGGGAGAAGTTCCGCGAGAACATGTATCTCAGCGAGAACGAGGAAGGCCTGCGCGAATTCCTCGCCGACGACGAAAAGCGGATCTTCGCACTGAAGCCGATGAACTGCCCCTGCCACGTGCAGATCTTTAACCAGGGGCTCCGCAGCTACCGCGAGCTGCCGCTGCGCATGGCCGAGTTCGGCTCGTGCCATCGCTTCGAACCGTCGGGCGCGCTGCACGGCATCATGCGCGTACGCAACTTCACGCAGGACGATGCGCACATCTTCTGCAGCGAGGAGCAGATCGAGAGCGAGACGATCCGCTTTTGCGAGCTGCTGGGCTCGATCTACAGGGACCTGGGTTTCCCGGACTATTTCGTGAAGTTCTCGGATCGTCCGCCGGTGCGCGCCGGGTCCGACGCGGTGTGGGATCAGGCCGAGGGGGCGCTCAAGGCGGCATCCAAGGCCGCCGGGCTCGAGCTCCAGCTAAACCCCGGCGAGGGCGCCTTCTACGGACCGAAGCTGGAATTCGTGCTGCGCGACGCGATCGGCCGCGACTGGCAGTGCGGCACCCTGCAGGTCGATTTCGTCCTGCCCGAGCGACTGGACGCGAGCTACGTGGCCGAGGACGGGTCGCGCAGGCGGCCGGTCATGCTGCACCGCGCCATCTTCGGCAGCTTCGAGCGGATCATCGGAATCCTGATCGAGAACTACGCCGGCCGCTTCCCGCTCTGGCTGGCGCCGACACAAGCGGTGGTGGTCACGATCGTGAACGACGCCGATGGCTATGCCGAGGAGGTCGCGGCGGCGCTCCGGGCCGCGGGCATGCGGGTCGAGACCGACCTGCGCAACGAGAAGATCAACTACAAGGTCCGCGAGCATTCGCTGGCCCACGTGCCGCTGATCCTCGCGGTCGGCCGGCGCGACATGGATGCCCGCACGGTGGCGATCCGCCGCCTGGGCTCGGAAAAGCAGGAGGTCCTTGAACTCGGGGCCGCCGTCACTACACTTTCAAATGAGGCCCGGCCGCCCTTCTAGGGGCGGTCCGGTTTCGATGCCCGCCCCGAAACCGGGGCTTCGACAGAGGAGAAGGAAGCCATAGCAAGACCTGCCCAACAGACTGCGCCCACCCGTGAGGGTCCGCGCGTCAACAACGAGATCCGCGCGGCGCAAGTCCGACTGATCGACGAGAACGGCGAGATGGTCGGCGTCGTCAGCACACGCGAGGCCATCGAGATGGCCGAGGAAGCCAGTCTCGATCTGATCGAGATCTCGCCCAATGCCGTCCCGCCGGTCGCCAAGATCTCGGACTACGGCAAGTACAAGTACGAGGCCCAGAAGAAGGCCCACGAGGCGCGGAAGCACCAGAAGGTCATCGAAGTCAAAGAGATCAAGATGCGTCCGAACATCGATGATCATGACTACGAAGTGAAGATGCGCGCCATGAAGCGGTTCATCGAGGAAGGCGACAAGGTGAAGGTCACCCTGCGTTTCCGCGGCCGCGAGATGGTTCACGCCAATCTCGGCATGGAAGTGCTGAACCGCGTGCGTGGCGAGATGGACGAGCACACCAAGATCGAGTCGATGCCGCGCATGGAAGGCCGGCAGATGATCATGGTGCTGGCGCCCAAGTAGGCGCCAGGTCAGCGCCAAGCAAGCGTTCGTGCCGGCGCCGAACAGGCGACCCCTACTTCTTAGTGGGCCGCTGCCGCAGCGTCACCGTTCCGGCGGTACGCTGCTCGTCGGGGTTGAAGCGCCCCGAGGTCGGAACATCGTCGTCCGGCCAGTTCACGCTGTAGACGATCTCACCGGCAAACGACATCGGCCCCTCGGCCTTCGCGGACTGCCAGTAGTCGCAGCGCACCGCGTCGCCGGGGTCGATCTGCTGCGCGAGGCAGAACTGGTGCAGCACGTAGGGGATGAAGCGGGCGCGCCCGCCTTCGGGTGCGGTCGCGACATTCAGCCCAAACGACGAAGGCTGCCGGTTGCAGCGCGCGCGGGCGACGATTTCCGACGTACCCGGCGTCCGCAGATGCAGCCCTTCGAGTTCGACGCGCAGGGCCTCCAGGGCACGGCTGCGGGCGGCATCGGCGAAGTTGGCGGCAACCAGCGAAGCCTCATAGCGGCCGATCGCCTCGGCGACCGGGGCTTCCGGATAGCCCGCCCGCGCGAGGTCGCGGGTCCAGGAAAGGGTTTCGAGCGCCCGCACGACCATCTCGCCAGCAAGGCCCGATCGATCGCCCCACTCGCCGAGCACGTTGGCCGCAGTCCAGCAATATTTCAGGAGATTGTAGCCGCCCGCCTCCACCGGCAGGGCCCGCGTCTTCTGAATTCCGATCGACTTCGCGACCACTGTCTTCATGAGCAGGTACTGAACGCCAGGAGCCTCCCGCGCCTTCTCCGAACTGGAGAGAGCGACCAGGGGCGTCGCCGCGGCCTGCGCGTTCGTCGGCGGAGCAGCGGGATCGACACGAAGAGCAGAGACGGGAGGTCCCTGGAGCTGCGCCTGGGCCGGCACGGCCGCAAGGAGCGCCAGGAAAGCGAACGCTGCAATCTTCATCGTGCCGGACCCCTAGGGACGTCGAGGCTGGGAATGGTAGGCTTCACCCGTGACCAAACGCATCAGCGCCCTCATCGTTGCGGCCTTCCTGGGAATGGGAGCGGCTGCCAGCGCGCAGACAGCGCGGCAGGCGCCGTCTCAGGGTGCCGCGCCGACGTCCGAACAGGCGCCCAACAGCGAAGCCGCGCGCCTCCTCTCGGACTTCCAGAATTTCGGACCGCACCGTGCCTTCGTCGTGTCACCCGACGGGCAGGCGAGCTGGTGGGCCGGCGCCGGCGGGGCCGATCCGGCCTCCGCCATTGCATCGGCCCTCAAGCGCTGCCTGGAGCGCACGAAACAGGAGTGCAAACTCCATGTCGTCAACAACTACACGGTGACCGGACACGACTGGCGCGAGCTGGTGCCGGCCCGTTCCATCGGGGCGGTCGATATCGGGCGGCTGCGGCCACAACCCTACTGGTCGATGCGCGGCCCGCAACTCGCCGCCGGACTGCTGGTGTGGAGCCATGGCTACATGGCCGGCCGGAACTCGACCGACAGCGCCCCGCAGGCGTGGGTCGGCCATTTCACGCGTGCGGGCTACGACCTCTACCGTTTCGATCGCGAATGGATCGCCGACTGGGCGAGCGACGCCACCGCGCTGGCCGACGCCGTCGCCAGGGCGAAGGCCATGGGCTACCGGCGCATCATCCTCGCCGGCCAGTCGGCCGGCGCCTGGGTATCGCTCGCGGCGTTGCAACGCGGCGCCGCGGCCGACGGCGTCATTTCCGTCGCCGCTGCCCATCACGGCGTCGTCGAGAAGATGCGCGACCCGACGCGCGCACGCTCGGAGTGGCAGCACATGCTCGAAGGCATCAAGCGCGGCCCGCGCCTCGTCGTGGTGAACTTCGCCGACGATGCCTATGACGTCGGCGGCCGCATGGACGATGCCCGGTCGATCTTCGCCCGCACCGGCATCGCCGCCGACATCATAGACGCGCCCGAGGGCTTCAAGGGCCACAATGCCGCCGATTCTTCCTTCGCCCGCAAGTTCGGCGCCTGCATTGCGGCCTTCATCGAGACGGGGAAGAAGCAGCCGCCCTGTTGAAGTCTGAGCTGTCATCGGAGCGCGCCACTCCAGTGGCGCGCTCCGATGAGACAATCATCCCGAGCTACGGCATGTACGAGCCGCCGTTGACGTGCAGCACCTGACCCGTCGTGGCGTCGGAGTCGTCGGAGGCGAGAAAGACGGCGGTACGCGCGATCTGCTCGGGCGTGAGCAGCTTGCCGCCCAGCGGGATGTTGGCGCGGGCCATCTCGACCAGCTCGGCATCGGTGTTGCCGTAGCGGGGCTGGGCGGTGTCGGTGGTGCCGGGCGCGATGGCGTTGACCCGGATGCCGTGCGGCGCCAGTTCGAGGGCCATCGCGCGGGTCATCGAGACGACGCCGCCCTTGCTCGCGCTGTAATGGACGCCGCGCACCGCGCCACGGATCGCCTGCGAGGACAGGTTGATGATCGAGCCACCCTTCCGCCCGGCGGCGATCAGCGCCTTTGCGACGGCGATGGCCGCGAAGCAGCCCGCCTTGAGGTTGATATCCATCAGGTAGTCCCAGTCGCTCTCCTTCATCTCCAGCAGCGGCACCCGCGGATAGACGCCGGCATTGTTCACCAGGATGTCGGGCGCCCCCAGCACCCGCACCGTCTCCGCGACCATCGCCTCGATCTCGGCGACCTTCGAGACGTCGGTTCGCAGCAGATGGGCGCGGCGGCCGGCCTGGGCGATGTCCCGCGCCACCGCCTCGGCGCCGGCCCGGTCGTCGAGCCAGCTCACGGCCACGTCAGCCCCCTCGGCCGCCAGCACCCGCGCGATCGCTGCCCCGATACCCTGCTGGGCGCCCGTCACCAGAGCCACCTTCCCCGCCAGTTTCATGCGAAAATCCCCGTCAAATGGCCCTTCGGCCCGCTTCCGGCGTGCTTGCACGTATCGGGCCGCCTCTGTATAAGCCGCGTTCCTTCGGGTGGCTTGGCCAATAAGGGCATTGCCTCGGCTGCTTTGTAAGGACTTTCCGGCCGTCTGTTCACGCAGGGGGCCGGGACCGGCGCGCAAGCGCTAACCCTTTGAAAAGGAACAAAAATGCCCAAGATGAAGACCAAGAGCGCGGCCAAGAAGCGTTTTCGCTTCACCGCGTCCGGCAAGGCAAAGCATGGGGTCGTGGGCAAGCGCCACGGCATGAGCAAGCGGGGCAACCGCTTCCTCCGTCAGGCGACCGGCATGGCCATCGTGTCCGAGCCGGATACCCGCATCCTGAAGCGCAACTTCTTCCCGTACGAGAGGTAGACCATGGCACGCGTAAAGCGGGGCGTGGCTGCACACGCTCGTCACAAGAAGGTCCTGAAGCTCGCCAAGGGCTATCGCGGCCGCTCCAAGGCGGCGTTCCGCGTCGCCATCGAGAAGGTCGAGAAGGGCCTTCAGTACGCCTATCGCGACCGCCGCAACAAGAAGCGCGCGTTCCGTGGGCTCTGGATCCAGCGCATCAACGCTGCGACCCGCGAGCATGGCATGACCTACTCCCAGTTCATGAACGGCATCCTCAAGGCTGGGATCGAGATGGACCGCAAGGTCATGGCCGATCTCGCCGCGCGTGAGCCGGCAGCGTTCAAGGCTTTGGTCGACCAGGCCCAGGCCGCCCTCAAGTAACGTCCGCGTCGCCCCAGGGGCGCACCGGATAGAAATCGCAAAGAGGGAGCCTGGACCACAGGCTCCCTTTTTTCGTGTTCGGTTTCGAGAGTGGGAAAGATGGACGATCTTTCGACGATTCGCAGTGAGGCGCTCGACGCCGTCCAGGCCGCCGCCGATCTCGGCGCGCTGGAAGCCGCCCGCGTGGCGGCGCTCGGCAAGAAGGGCAGCGTCACCGGCCTGATGAAGACGCTGGGCGGACTCGCGCCCGAGCAGCGCAAGGAATTCGGCGCGCGGGTGAACCAGCTCAAGGGCGAGATCGAAGCCGCGCTCGAGGCGCGCAAGGGTTCGCTCAGCGCCTCTGCCCTCGAAGCCCGGCTGGTCGCCGAGAAGATCGACGTCACCCTGCCGACGCGGCCCGAGGGACAGGGCACGCTGCACCCGATCGGCCAGGTGATGGACGAGATCGGCGCGATCTTCGGCGAGATGGGCTTCACCTGGGCCGACGGTCCCGACATCGAGGACGACTGGCACAACTTCACCGCCCTCAACATCCCGCCCGACCATCCGGCGCGCCAGATGCAGGACACGTTCTACCTGCCGCCGCGCGCCGACGGCACGCCGATGGTGCTGCGCACCCACACCTCGCCGGTGCAGGCGCGCACCATGCTGAGCAAGGACGTGCAGAAGCGGCTGGCCGACGGCGGCTCGCTGCGCATCATCGTGCCCGGCCGCACCTTCCGCATCGACAGCGACGCCACGCACACGCCGATGTTCCACCAGGTCGAGGGCCTGGTGATCGACCGCACGACCCACATGGGCCATCTCAAGGGCTGCCTGGTCGATTTCTGCCGCGCCTTCTTCGAGGTCGACGACCTGCCGCTGCGCTTCCGCCCCTCCTACTTCCCCTTCACCGAACCGTCGGCCGAGGTCGATATCGGCTGCTCGTGGAAGGACGGGGAACTGCGGATCGGCGCCGGCGATTCGTGGCTGGAGATCCTGGGCTCGGGCATGGTCCATCCCAATGTGATCGCCAATTGCGGCCTCGACCCGGCCGTCTACCAGGGCTTCGCCTTCGGCATGGGCATCGACCGCATCGCCATGCTGAAGTACGGCATTCCCGACCTGCGCGCCTTCTTCGACGCCGACCTGCGCTGGCTTCGTCATTACGGCTTCTCGGCCCTGGAAACACCCTCGCTCACCGGAGGGCTCGGACGATGAAATTCACCCTGTCCTGGCTCAAGGAGCATCTCGATACCGACGCGACGCTCGCCCAGGTGCGCGACACGCTCACCATGCTCGGCCTCGAGGTCGAGGGCCTGACCGATCCCGCCGAAGCCCTGAAGGGCTTCGTCGTGGGCTACGTGGTCGAGGCGGTGCAGCATCCCAACGCCGACCGGCTGCGGGTCTGCAAGGTCGACACCGGCGGCGGCACGGTCGTCCAGGTCGTGTGCGGCGCGCCCAACGCGCGCACCGGCATGAAGGGCATCTTCGCGCCGACCGGCAGCTACATCCCCGGCACCGGCATCACGCTGAAGGCCAGCAAGATCCGCGGCGAGGAGAGCAACGGCATGCTCTGCTCCTCGCGCGAACTGCAGCTCGGCGACGACCATAGCGGCATCATCGACCTGCCGGCCGACGCGGTGACCGGCCAGTCCGCGGCCGAGGCGCTCGGCCTCGGCGATGCGGTGATCGAGATCAAGGTGACGCCGAATCGCGGCGATTGCCTGGGCGTGCACGGCATCGCCCGCGACCTCGCGGCGGCCGGCCTCGGCACCCTGAAGCCGGTGAAGGCCGACAGGATCGCGGGTACGTACGCGAGCCCGATCAAGTGGACGCACGGTTATGCGCCCGCGCCGGACAGCCCCTGCCCCATCGTGGTCGGCCGGCACTTCCGCGGCGTGAAGAACGGCCCCTCGCCCGACTGGCTGCAACGCCGGCTGAAGGCGATCGGCCTGCGCCCGATCTCGGCGCTGGTCGACATCACCAATCTCGTGACCTTCGACCTCAACCGTCCGCTGCACGTGTTCGATGCGGCGAAGCTCTGCGGCGACCTGGTCATGCGCCAGGCGCGCGACGGCGAGCAGATCCTGGCGCTCGACGGCAAGACCTACACGCTCGATCCCGCGGTGTCGGTGATCGCCGATGCGAAGGGCGTGCACGGGATCGGCGGCATCATGGGCGGCGAGGAGACTGGCGTGCAGGAGAGCACGACGGAAGTCTTCCTCGAAGTCGCCTACTTCACGCCGATCCGGGTCGCCGCCACCGGCCGCAAGCTCGGCATCCTGTCGGACGCGCGTTACCGGTTCGAGCGCGGCATCGATCCGCAATCGGTCGAATGGGGCACCGACGTCGCGACTCGACTGATCCTCGACCTGTGCGGCGGCGAGTGCAGCGAGATCACGCGCAGCGGCGTGATGCCCGACTGGCAGCGCCGCTACGAGCTGCGCACCGACCGCGTGAAGAGCCTGACCGGCATCGAGGTCTCGGCCGGCGACACGGCCTCGATCCTCGCGAAGCTGGGCTTCGGCGTCGAGGGTAGCGGCCCGTGGACCGCTGCCGTGCCGTCGTGGCGGCCCGACATCGTGGGCGAGGCCGACCTCGTCGAGGAAGTGACGCGTGTGTTCGGCTTCGACAGGATCCCGACCACCTCGCTGCCGCCAGTCTCGACCATGTCGCAGCCGGTACGCGACCCGCTGCAGCGCCGCACGCCGCAGGCCCGCCGGGCGCTGGCCGCGCGCGGCATGAACGAGGCGGTGACCTGGTCCTTCCTGCCGCTGAAGAAGGCCGAGCGGTTCGGCGGCGGCGGCGCCGATGTGCGCCTGCTCAACTCGATCGATGCGACGCTCGACACGATGCGGCCCTCGATCCTGCCCAACCTGATCGACGCGGCGTCGCGCAACGAGGCGCGCGGCCTGTCCGATCCGGCGCTGTTCGAGGTCGGTCCGCAGTACAAGGACGCCACGCCTCAGGGCCAGCGCACGGTGGCCGCCGGCATCCGTCACAATATGGCGGTTCCGCGCAACTGGGCGGGGCCCGCGCGCACCGTCGATGCCTTCGACGCCAAGGCCGATGCGCTGGCGGTGCTCAGCGCCATCGGCGCGCCGGACACGCTGTCGTCCCAGCCGGGCGCGCCGAACTGGTATCACCCCGGCCGCTCGGGCGCGCTCAAGCTCGGCGACAGGGTGATGGCCTATTTCGGCGAGCTGCATCCCGAGATCGTCGCGGCGGCGGACCTCAAGGGACCTGTGGCCGCCTTCGAGGTGTTCCTCGACGCAGCCCCGCTGCCCAAGGCGAAGGCCACAAAGGCACGGCCGAAGCTCGTCCTGTCGGCCTTCCAGCCGCTCGAACGTGACTTCGCCTTCCTGGTCGATGCCGGGGTCGAGGCGGAAAGACTCGTGCGCGCCGCGCGCAACGCCGACAAGGTGATGATCACTGCGGCCCGCGTCTTCGACCTCTATGCCGGCAAGGGCGTGCCGGAGGGCAAGAAGTCGCTGGCCATCGCCGTCACCCTGCAACCGGTCGAGCGTACCCTGACCGATGCGGAGATCGAGGCGGTGTCCGACAAGATCGTGGCGGCCGTCGCCAAGGCGACGGGCGCCGTGCTGCGTGGATAAACCTTCTGTCGTCCTGAGCGCAGCGAAGGACCTTGCGCCTGCACCAGAGAATGTCTTTGGAAGTAGCGCCAGATCCTTCGCTGCGCTCAGGATGACTATGAAAGTTGAATTGGGCTCGAAGTGAAATGACCGACCTGTCGTTGATCCGGAACTTCTCGATCATTGCCCATATCGACCACGGCAAGAGCACGCTGGCCGACCGCCTGCTGCTGGCCTGCGGGGCGGTGACCGAGCGCGAGTTCCAGGACCAGATGCTCGATTCGATGGACATCGAGCGCGAGCGCGGCATCACCATCAAGGCCCAGACCGTGCGCCTCAGCTATCCGGCAAAGGACGGCAAGACCTACGTGCTGAACCTGATGGACACGCCCGGCCATGTCGACTTCGCCTACGAGGTCAGCCGCTCGCTGGCCGCCTGCGAGGGCTCGCTGCTGGTGGTCGACGCCAGCCAGGGCGTCGAGGCGCAGACCTTGGCGAATGCCTATCACGCGATCGACGCCAACCACGAGATCATCCCGGTCCTGAACAAGATCGACCTGCCGTCGGCCGATCCCGAGCGGGTCAGCCGCGAGATCGAGGACGTGGTCGGCATCGACACGTCGGACGCCGTCAAGGTCTCGGCCAAGACCGGCATCGGCATCGACGACCTGCTGGAGGCGATGGTCAAGCGCCTGCCGCCGCCCAAGGGCGACCGCGATGCGCCGCTGAAGGCCCTGCTGGTCGACAGCTGGTACGACCCGTATCTCGGCGTCGTGACCCTGGTGCGCGTGCAGGACGGCGTGCTGCGCAAGGGCATGAAGATCCGCATGATGGCCGCCGCCGCGGCCTACGACCTCGACAGGGTCGGCGTGTTCAAGCCCAAGCCCACCGACGTGGCCGAACTCGGCCCCGGCGAGATCGGCTTCATCATCGCCGGCATCAAGACCATCGCGGACTGCAAGGTCGGCGACACGATCACCGATGATCGCAAGCCCGCCTCGGAAATGCTCTCGGGCTTCAAGCCCAGCGTGCCGGTGGTGTTCTGCGGCCTGTTCCCGGCCGATGCGGCCGAATTCGAGACCTTGCGCGAATCGCTCGCCAAGCTGCGCCTCAACGACTCCTCGTTCCATTTCGAGGCCGAGACCAGCGCGGCACTTGGCTTCGGCTTCCGCTGCGGCTTCCTCGGCCTGCTGCACCTCGAGATCGTGCAGGAGCGGCTGGAGCGCGAGTTCAATCTCGACCTCGTCACGACGGCCCCCTCGGTCGTCTACAAGGTCAAGATGGTCGACGGCACGTCGATGGAGCTGCACAACCCGGCCGACTATCCCGATCCGATGAAGATCGAGTCGATGGAAGAGCCGTGGATCAAGGCCACGATCATCACGCCCGACGAGCATCTCGGCTCCGTGCTGACGCTCTGCCAGGAGCGGCGCGGCCAGCAAATCGAGCTCACCTATGCCGGCACGCGCGCCATGGCAGTGTACCGCCTGCCGCTGAACGAGGTCGTGTTCGACTTCTACGACCGGCTGAAGTCGATGACGCGCGGCTATGCCAGCTTCGACTACGAGATGGACGGCTACGAGGAGAGCGAGCTGGTGAAGCTCGCCATCCTGGTGAACGCCGAGCCGGTCGATGCCCTCAGCATGATCGTGCACAAGAACGCCGCCGAGAGCCGCGGCCGCCAGCTCTGCGAGCGGCTGAAGGACCTGATCCCTCGCCAGCTCTTCAAGATCGCCATCCAGGCGGCGATCGGCGGCCGGGTGATCGCGCGCGAGACGATCAGCCCCATGCGCAAGGACGTGCTGGCCAAGTGCTACGGCGGCGACATCAGCCGCAAGAAGAAGCTCCTGGAGAAGCAGAAGAAGGGCAAGAAGCGCATGCGGCAGATCGGCGAGGTCGAGATCCCGCAATCGGCCTTCATCGCCGCCCTCAAGATGGACAGCCGGTAGAGCGGAGTCCCCTTCCTCCCCATTCAAATGGGGAGGTGGCGGCGTCTTACGCCGTCGGAGGGGTCATGAGGCGATCGTTCATCCTTCGGCGCTCTCGGACATTGCAGGCGTAGCGGCTTGTAGCCAAGCCGCAGCCTGTCGCTCACCAGGCTGAGCGTCGCCCAGCCCATGACCCCATCGCCCCGTAGGACGGGGCACTTCCCCATTTGAATGGGGAAGCCATTGATCCCTGCCTAGGAAAGCCCCCCACGCCGCCGGCGCGGGCGCGAGCCCATCAGCACGCCCGGGTCCGGACGGCCGAGCTCGCGCCGGCCGATCCAGAGCAAAACGGCCCCCAGCACCAGGAAGGCCGGCACCGCCGGCACGGTGAGCAGCGGCCGCATCATCCAGGTCCACAGCACGCCCGACAGGTGGCGCCGGGCCGAGGTCTGGGTGCTGCCGAGCGAGCCCGGGTCGAGATGAGCCCACAGGCTGCCGAAGGTCGAGAAGGGATAGCGCCCCTGGGACCACCAGGTGAGCAGGTCGTGCACGATCACTGCGACTGCCAGGGCCAAAAACAGCCAGCCCAAGGCCCGAAACACGACCATTACTCCCCCCAAGCGCCGGTCAGACACCGTCCCGACCCTAGCCAAGCCAGCGCAGGCGGGGAAGGACGTTGCCCAATCCATCCACCGCGCTATAAGAGCGGCCGACCGCGCTTCCCGGACAGGTGGCCGAGCGGTTTAAGGCACACGCTTGGAAAGCGTGCGTGGTGTAACAGCCACCGCGGGTTCGAATCCCGCCCTGTCCGCCATTATCTAATAGCCGGCTGTCGCTGGCATCTCTCCACGACCATCCGGTATCGCAAAACCCAGCGGGCGGTGTATGCGCATGGGTCCCGGCGTCGGCGCGAATGTCCGATAATTGTGCGGTCAATTGCGAGGAGCCGGCGCCGGGCCACCGCAATGGGGCGCCCCACGCAGTCTGGCAGCTACGCGCGCTGGCATATGGCCTACCACGTTGACACCCGGCCGCATGTCACTGCCCGGTCAAGGGATTAAAGAGCGGGTTTTTGTGGATTTGGGCGGCGTGCATTTTCTTAACAAGGAAGTCGGCAAGGTCGGCTTGCTCCTCCAGTACGCGCACCAGTTCCTCCAGCGTCATGAGCGCCATCAGTTTATGCTGAAGGAAGCTGCGCGTCGTGCTCACGGCCGGTTCCGTGTAGTTGCTAGCCGATATGAATAAGCCACGAGCCTCAGCGCGCCCCATCAAGCGGACTAGGTGCTGTGAAATTTCGGACGTTCCGATCGGCTCCGCATACCACTTCATTTCGACGTAGTGCAGATGGCCCTGAAGCTCAATCACGCCATCAATTTGTTCAACGATGCCTTCCCCTTCTTGCCCCACAAGATGGAATGCTTGGCGGACAAGAATGCCGTACGCGGCGAATAGATTGTTGAGGGCCGCCTCAAGCTTCTTGCCGCGCACCTGGGGACTCGGCTGCGAACCAAAGAGGCCATAAAATTCATTCTTGGCCGCCTCAATACGCGCCACACGATCCCGCCTCTCTTTGGCAATTGCTTCAGCTTGCGCAAGTCTCGCTTGCCGCTCTTGGTCCCGCTCATTCGCCATTCGGGTAAAGGCGTCTTTTTGATTGACGACTTCCCGAATGCTCGCGACCAACCCCCGCGCACTCAGCTGATCACTCGGCCAACAGGCTTCAAAGCTGCTAAATTCAACTACGCGACGCAGCACCTCGCGTCGCTCACGCAGGGTTGCCTCTCGTCGAGAGTTTAGCCGGTCTAGGACAACCCGGACCATCTCGTACTTATTGACGTTATTGCGATCCTCCCGAAGCCGAGATGTCAGCCCATCGATGATGTCGGGCGGGACCCCCGCGCCACGGAAGAACGTGATCACGTCCCATTTGGAGCGGTTCAACAAAGGTATCGTATCGACGAGTAGATTAAAGAGCTCGGGTGGAAAGTGATAGGCGAGGTCGTCTTGCATGCTCAGGAGGGATCAATCTTGAGGGGAAAACAAACAACCTACGCGCTACTCTGCAGTTGTAAAATCATGCCATAGGCAACCCCCAAGTGGAACCGGCGAGTTTGGAAGACGCAATGCTCGATGCCACCGATGATGAAAGACGGCATGTCGAGACCTATATGGCCTCGCAAGCGCCGGACTTGACGGTCACTTTTCTGCAAAAGCTTCACACCGAGAACGTGTTGAGCCACCGGCACGATGTGTGGGACGTTCATTGCGACAGCGACGGGGGTGGCAAGGAGCGCTGGTGGGTGATTGCGAACCCAACGAACCTGTACTCGCAAGAGCAGTTCCCCAACCTGGACTTGGCCCTTACCTTTCACGTTGGGCTTTGCCTAAGAATTCCGCGCGCTGAAAAGCCGAAGCTTGAGGACATTCCACTTGAACCGTTTGCCGCGTGCTTCCGCATGTTGTCGGAGGCGCACAACGCACTTAGTGCCGCACAAGAGGTATCCGACTATCAAGCCATCGGTGTGAGATGCCGAGAGGCAATGCTCGCCTTTGTCGGCGCGGTGCAAGTGGTGATGCCGTGGTCTGGAAGCGACGATCCGCCAAAGCGCGCTGACGTGAAAGCGTGGGCTGATCACATCTGCAGTGTCGCATTGACGGGCGCATCGCATACAGAGCGGCGCAGCCTCTTCAAGAGCCTAATGAAATCGGCTTGGGACTTCGCCAACTGGCTAACACATGCCAAGAGTTCTCTGTGGCATGACGCGGAAGCAGCCATCACCACGGTGGAGCATACGCTCGGCCTTTATGCGTCGCTCGTCATTCGGCACGCCCGCAAAGTTCCTGAAACTTGTCCGGCCTGCGGCTCGCATCGCTTTTCACCAGAGCGCGGCATGCACGCCAGCATGCCGGAAGTCATTTGGGAGCGCCCTGTTTGCGACAAGTGCGGCTGGACGGGCGAACCGGTCGAGGTGACGCCAGAGCCAGTCTCGCCTTCGGACAGCCTGCCCCCGCCAGAGGGCGAGTGTGTCGTGCCAACGGTGCCGCTGCGTGGCCTCGTCAAACTTGCGCGCAATCAAGACCGGTAGCGCGGCCCGACTAGCCACAGCTCTTGGAGAAAAGACCCGATTTCCTCGCCTAGCTCTCGCAGGATGCGACCACCACACAGCCTTATTGTACTGAGCGGTCCTGAAGGATGGTAAATCCTCGCACACCCGCCCCGTCGCCGAGGACACTCACAATATGAACGATATCACCTCCGAGAATGAACTTTCCGAACGCATTTCCGCGGCCGCCCTCGCCATCGAGGACAAGGTCATCGCGTGGCGGCGCGACATTCACGAGAACCCGGAGCTTTCCTATCAGGAGACGCGCACCGCCGCGCTCGCCGCCGAGCACCTGGAGAAGCTCGGCTACGAGGTGAGGACGGGCGTCGGCATCACCGGCGTCGTGGGCGTGCTGAAAGGCGGCAAGCCCGGCGGGGTCGTGGCGCTGCGGGCCGACATGGATGCGCTGCCGGTCGAGGAGAAGGTCGACCTGCCCTTCGCCTCCAGGGCTACGGCGCAGTATCTCGGGCAGACCGTTCCCGTGATGCATGCCTGCGGCCACGATTGCCACGTCGCCATCCTGATGGGCGTGGCCGAGATCCTGGCCGGCATGAAGGACGAGATCCCGGGCACGGTGAAGCTGATCTTCCAGCCCAACGAGGAGGGCTCCAACGACGGCCGTCCGAGCGGCGCCCAGGCGATGATCGAGGACGGCTGCCTGCAGGACCCGGCGCCGTCCGCGGTGTTCGGCCTGCACGTCACCTCGGGCATCCGCTCCGGCGTGATCGCGCTGCGTCCCGGCGGGCTGATGGCGAGCGCCGATCGCCTCAAGATCGACGTCGAAGGCCGCCAGACGCACGGCTCGCAGCCGTGGCGCGGCATCGACCCCGTCGTCACCTCGGCGCAGATCATCCTGGCGTTGCAGACCATCGTCAGCCGTCAGCTCGATCCTACCCTCTCGCCGGCGGTGGTCTCGGTCTCGACCATCCATGGCGGCGTGCGCAACAACATCCTGCCGGACTCGGTTGCGATGGAAGGCACCATCCGCACCCACGACGAGGGCGTGCGCGCCGAGATCCGGAAGCGCATCGACAGGACCGCCTCCACCATCGCCGAAGCCGCCGGCGCCAGGGCCACCGTCACGGTCTTCGACGGCGTGCCGGTGACCTACAACGATCCGCCGCTCACCGACTGGGGCACCACCAGTCTCAAGAACGGTCTCGACACCCAGCGCGTCACCGAGGTGCGCCCGGTGATGGGCGCCGAGGATTTCTCCTATCTGGCCCAGGTCGTGCCGGGCATGTTCTTCTTCCTGGGCGTGGTGCCGCCGGACGTCGACCCGCTGCAGGCGCCGGCCAACCACTCGCCGCTCTTCCGCGTCCACGAGCCCGCCCTCAAGTACGGCGTGCGCGCCCTCAGCTATCTCGCGATCGACTATCTGAAGCGGAAGTAGCGACCGGGGCGGAGAATCACCTTCCTCCCCATTCAAATGGGGAGGTGGCGGCGTCTTGCGCCGTCGGAGGGGTCATGGCTTTGCGACGCCCATGACCCCATCGCCCCGTATGACGAGGCACTTCCCCATTTGAATGGGGAAGAGATTCGCGAGCGCCTACGTCCTGGCGTAGGCGATGCTCATGGTCTCGGCGACGCAGGCCGGGCGCTCCTGGCCCTCGATCTCGACGGTCCACTGGTAGGTCATGCGGATGCCACCGTTCGGCATGTCGTCGGCGGCGAGCAGCTTCTGGCGGCCGCGGATGCGGGCACCGACCTGCACGGGGCTGGTGTAGCGCACCTTGTTCGAGCCGTAGTTGATGCCGTTCCGCATGTTCTCGATCTTCAGCACATCGCGGGCGAAGGTGGAGATCACCGAAAAGGTGAGATTGCCGTGCGCGATGGTCTTGCCATCCGGCATGTCGGTCTTGCAGCGCTCGACATCGACATGGATCCACTGATGGTCGCCGCTGGCTTCGGCGAAGGTATTGATGCGCTCCTGCGTCATGACCAGCCAGTCGCTGACTCCCAGCTCCTGACCGACCAGCGCCTTCATCGCCTGCGGGCTCTCGACGATTCGTTTTGCCATGATGTCCTCCTTTATCAGCCGCCGATGGCGGCGCGGATGCGGTCGACCGCGGCGTCGGGCGCGGTGAGCACCGGTGTCTTGACCGCGGCGGTGACGGCCGCCAGCGCCCGCGAGGTCGAGAAGTGCGCGAGCATGATGGCGTCGCAGTGCGCGAGCTCGGGTGCGCGCGCGGCGATCAGCGCGTTGTGCCGGTCGGCGTCGCCCTTGCGCAGCGCGTCCATGGCGCCCTCGACGACGATCGTCTCGAGCGACGCCTCAGCGCCTGCTTCGGCGACGAACTGCTCGAACTCTTCCGTCATGGTCAGCACCGACGGCGCGAAGGTCGCGAGCATGCCGATCCGCCGCCCCCGGCCGATCGCCTCCCGGAACATCGCTTCGTTGGGTTTCAGCACGGGCACCGGCAGTTCCTTTGCCATGCGCTCGATCGCCGGCCCGAATGCCGAGCAGGTGACGAGGATCGCCTCGGCCCCGATGCGATGCGCGTAGCCGCCGAGCTCGACGAAGCGCTCGAACATGCGCGGCGTCAGGTCGTGGTCTTTGGCGCGATCGATCGACAACGAGGCGTCGAGCAGGTCGATGGCCTCGGCCTCGGGCCACCGCGTGGCGAACGCGCGCTGGATGGGTTCCACGGCGACGGGCGTGCCATGCAGGAGGACTATGCGGGGCTTCTTCGACATGCGACAGGACTTTCGACAGGAGAATGTTTTCAGGAATCAGGAATGCTTCAGGCGGGAGACCAGGCCACCATCGCCATAGGCCTTCGCCGCTTCGGGCGAGGCGAGCAGCGCCATGAACGCGGCGGCACCTTCGGCGTTCTTGGCATCGGCGAAGATGGCGGCATCGAAGGTGGAGACGGTCTGGACCTCTGGGGGAAACGGGCCCGCGACGGCGACACCGGGGACCGACATCAGCTCGCTCACCTGCTGGATCGCGATATCGGCCTCGCCGCTCGCGACCTTCTCGCCGGTGAAGCCCATCGGGATCGCGACGGCGCGCGCGTTGACCTCCGCGGCAATGCCCAGCCGCTCGACCAGGCCGGTGAAGTAGATGCCGCTCGCGCCGGCCCGCGAGTAGGCCACCGCCCGCGCAGACACCAGCGTGCGCTTGAACGCCTCGACTGTCGAAACGTCGGGTTTCGGTGCGCCCTCGCGGACGCCGACGCCCAAGATCGAATCGGCGAGACAGACGCGGGTCTCGGGACGCACGATGCGGTCGGCACAGAGCTTGTCCATGGCGCCGTCGATGGCGATGATGACGTCGGCGCGCTGGCCTTCGGCAATCGACTTCATGAGGGCCGTGGTCGGACGCCAGTCGATCTCCAGGCGATAGGGCGATGCGGCCTCGAAGGCCGGCTTCAGCCAGCGATTGACGGCCACCTCGAGGGCGAGGCCGCTCATGACGGCGACGGACGACGGCGATGCCACTGGATCTCACTCCCCACACGACGGACGCCGCCACTATAGCGGGCTGCAGCCGTGGCCGACGGCAAAATGTGCTATCGGTTTACAAAGATCCCGAAACCAGGAGGAAATCGAGTGAACTTTCGTGCCTCGGGCCATAGCTGGCGTCTGTACTGCGGAACGAACGTCCTCGAGGGTTCCCTCAAGGAGGTCGCCGCCCGCGCCGGCGCCAAGCGCGCCTTCGTCATCTGCTCGCCGTCGATCAACGCGCGAACCGACACCGTTCGCCGTATCGAGAAGGCGCTGGGACCGACCTTCGCCGGCGTCTTCGACCGGATCGAAAAGGACTGCCCCTACCCCAACGTCTGTGCTGCCACGGATGCCGCGCGCGAGGCCGGGGCCGATCTGCTCATCGCCGTCGGCGGCGGAAGCGTGCTGGTCGCCACGCGGGCGGTCGCGATCTTCCTCGGCGAGGATCGCAGCCCATTCGAACTCATGACGCAGTACCCGGCCGACAAGCCGGCCTACAGCCCACGCCTGGCCGCGCCGAAGATCCCCATCGTCAACATCCCGACCACTCCCACCAGCGCCATGAATCGCGCCGGAACGGGCCTGAAGAATGCCGATCTCGATCATCGGATGGAGTTCTTCGATCCCAAGACCCGGCCGCAGGCCATCCTGCTGGACCACGATGTCCTGATGACGACGCCCTCTTCCGCTCATCGGTCGACCGCCACCACGGTCTTTGCCGGTCTCGTTGGCTCCATCGCCGCGCCCGAATCCAATCCGCTGGTCGAAGGCGATCGCCTCCAGGCCTTCCGCCTGGCCTTCCGTGCCTATTCAGGCCTTGCCCAGAATCGCGACGATGCGGCCTCGCGGGCCCATCTCTGCATCGCCGCCTTCCTGCAGAACCGTGCCGAGGACGATGGCGCCCGCCTCACGGCCAGTTCTTCCTTTGGCGGGGACTATGCGGTCTCGACCGCCCTCCATGTCCAGTTCCCGCATGTCGGCCAGGGCGAGTCGATCTCCACCATCCACGCCACCCGGATTCGCCTGTCGCAGGATGACGACGCGGCCGCGGCGCAGGTCGTCGCCGAAGCGCTCGGCCTCGGTCGTAGCGACAAGCCGGTCAGGCTGGCCATCGCCGATGAGCTGGAACGACTGTACCGCTGCGTGGGCATGCCGGTTCGTCTCGGCGAGATGAACATCCCGCGGTCGGCGATCCCCCTGATCGCCGGGCAGACGGTGAAGAATTTCAATGCCAATGCCGGCGTACGATCCGACAGCGAACGCATTGCAGCGGCCCAGCGGCTGCTGGAGGCCGCTTACTGAACGCCCGTCGGAGGTCGTCGCCGGCGTTCGTTTCGATGCCCATGACGCCCCTGTCGTGTCGTCTGGCGTCGGCGGCCCGGCTGGGCTAAATCAGCACGATGGCGGGGGCTCTTCTTCGAATTGGCACGCGCGGCAGCAAGCTCGCGCTGACGCAGACCGGCATCGTGCGCGACGCGCTGGCCAGGGCGCATCCCGACCTCGCGGCGCCCGGCGCCATCGAGATCGTGGTGATCAGGACCACCGGCGACGCGATCCAGGACCGGCCGCTCTCCGAGGCGGGCGGCAAGGGCTTGTTCGTCAAGGAGATCGAGGAAGCCCTGCTGACCGACCGCATCGACGCGGCCGTGCACAGCATGAAGGACATGCCGACGGCGCAGCCCGAGGGCCTGGCGATCACGGCCTTCCTGCCGCGTGAAGACGCACGCGATGTCCTGATCGCCGATGCCTCGGTGAGGCGTGTCGCCGACCTGAGGCAGGGCGCGGTCGTCGGCACCGCCGCGCTGCGCCGGCGCGCCCAGCTCCTGCATCGCCGCCCCGATCTGCAGATCGTCATGCTGCGCGGCAATGTCGACACACGGCTGGCAAAGCGCGAGCGCGGTGAGGTCGAGGCGACGCTGCTCGCGCTCGCCGGCCTGAAGCGACTGGGCCTCGGTCACGTCGGCACGCCGATCCCGGAAGACGAGATGCTGCCGGCGGTCGGCCAGGGCGCCGTCTGCATCGAGTGCCGCGTCTCCGACGCCAGGACGCGCGGCCTGCTCGCCGCCATCGATCACCAGCCGACCGGCATCGCCGTCGCGGCCGAGCACGCCCTGCTGGCCGTGCTCGACGGATCGTGCCGCACGCCCATCGCTGGACACGCGGTCTTCGCAGCGGACGGCTCGCTCCACCTGCGCGGCCTGATCGCCAAGCCGGACGGCTCGCAGACCATCGCCACCGAACGGCGCGGTCCGGCGGCCGATGCCGCCGCAATGGGCCGCGACGCCGGTCTCGAGTTGAAGCAGCGCGGCGGCCCCGGCTTCCTCGCCTGAGGTCTGCGCCGGGGGCGCGCCACTCCTCAGGATCAGGGGGTTGGTTCAACTCGAAGCGGAAAGACCCGAACGGGCACGATCACGATTCTCGATCAGGCGCCAGACGAGTGGCGTCAGGATGAGCTGCATGGCGAGGTCCATCATGCCTCCCGGGCAGACGATCGTGTTCGCCCGCGACATGAAGGAGGCGCGCAGCATCGACAGGAGATAGGGGAAGTTGACTCCCCGCGGGTTGGCGAAGCGGATGACGAGCAGGCTCTCGTCGACCGTCGGCACGTGGCGCGCGACGAACGGATTGGAGATGTCGACCACCGGTACGCGCTGGAAGTTGATGTGGGTACGCGAGAACTGCGGCACGATGTAATGGACGTAGTCGTACATGCGCCGCAGGATCGTCTGCGTGACGCTCTGTTCGGTGTAGCCGCGCTC
>JAGNNA010000329.1 GCA_017990895.1 Reyranella sp. | reverse complement strand
GGAGAAGGCGTCCCAGGCGAGCCAGCCGGCGATCAACGCCGTGAAGAAGGGCACCAGCCAGACCAGCGGGATACGGCGGCGGCGCCGGACCGAAGCCGCCCCGACGGCACTTCGCACACCGGGAGTCTCCGGGGCCGGGGACCCGGAAGCGGATCCGGGCGGGGCTTGCTCGTTCATCGTACCTCGTTCGCCCCCAGGACGGGACGCTCAGCGTTCCCGGTCGTCGATGTCGCGGGCCAGGACCTCGCGCTTGCCGACATGGTTCGCGGCGCTGACCACGCCCTCGCGCTCCATGCGCTCGACGATGCGGGCGGCCCTGTTATAGCCGATCTGGAGGTAGCGTTGGATGAAAGACGTGCTGCACTTGCGTTCGCGGGCGACTAGGGCGATCGCCTGGTCGTAGAGCTGGTCGCTCTCGCCCTCTTCGGCATCGCCCGGCAGACCGCCCGCCGAGCCCTCCCCGTCGGGATCGTCGGTGACCGACTCGATGTAGGCCGGCGCGCCCTGGGCCCGCAGGTGGCGGACGACCTCCTCGACCTCGCCGTCGCTGACGAACGGGCCGTGGACACGGGCGATCTTGCCGCCTCCGGCCATGTAGAGCATGTCGCCCTGGCCCAGCAGCTGCTCGCCGCCCTGCTCGCCCAGGATAGTGCGGCTGTCGATCTTGGACGTCACCTGGAAGGAGATGCGGGTCGGGAAGTTGGCCTTGATGGTACCGGTGATGACGTCGACCGACGGGCGCTGCGTGGCCATCACAACATGGATGCCGGCGGCGCGCGCCATCTGCGCCAGGCGCTGGACGGTGGCCTCGATCTCCTTGCCCGCGACCAGCATCAGGTCGGCCATCTCGTCGATGATGACGACGATGAAGGGCAGCGGCGAGAGGTCCATCTCCTCGTCTTCGAAGGTAGGCTTGCGCGTCTCGGGATCGATGCCGGTCTGCACCTTGCGGGTCAGCACGCCGCCCTTGCGCGCCGTCTCGACGAGCTTCTCGTTGTAGCCCGCGATGTTGCGTACCGCGACCGCGCTCATGGCGCGATAGCGGTCTTCCATCTCGCGCACGACCCACTTCAGGGCGACGATGGCCTTGCGCGGCTCGGTGACGACGGGCGTCAGCAGGTGCGGGATGTCCTGGTAGACGCTGAGTTCCAGCATCTTCGGATCGATCATGATGAAGCGGCACTGATTCGGCGTCAGCCGGTAGAGCAGCGACAGGATCATCGTATTGACCGCCACCGACTTGCCCGAGCCGGTGGTGCCGCCGATCAGAAGATGCGGCATGCGGGCGAGGTCGGCGATGACCGGATCGCCGCCAATATCCTTGCCCAGCGCCAGCGGCAGGCCGAGGCGGCCGTCCTCGTAATGCTTGGTCGACAGCAGCTCGCGCAGGAACACCGTCTCGCGCTTGGCGTTGGGCAGTTCGATGCCGATGACGTTGCGGCCCGGCACGGTGGCGACGCGCGCCGAGACCGCGCTCATCGAACGCGCGATGTCGTCGGCGAGGCCGATGACGCGGCTCGACTTGGTGCCGGGCGCGGGCTCGAGTTCGTAAAGCGTGACGACCGGACCCGGCCGCACCTTCACGATCTGTCCCTTGACGCCGAAATCGTCGAGCACCGTCTCGAGCAGACGCGCATTCTGCTCCAGCGCCTCCTCGTCGATCTTCGGCTGGGCGTTGACCCTGGAGGGCAGCGACAGGATGTCGAGCGGCGGCAGCTTGTACGCGGCCTCGAGATCGAGTTCGCGCTGACCGGCCTTGGCGGCGCGCTTGCCCTGAGGGGCCGCGGACTTGCGCGGCACGATCTTGACGCCCGAAGGCGCCACCGGGACGACGGGGGCTTGCTCGACATCGAGCGCATTGTCGGGCGTGAATGGATTGTCGTCGGCCTGATCGTCTGCCTGTTCGTCGACCGGCTCCGGCTCTTCAGCCACGAGCTGCCGCGGCGCCGGCGCGGCGACCGGCTGCTGTGTTTCGAATTCCTCTTCAGCAACCGGCTGGCGGTAATGTGCCGGCTCAGGGGCGGGCGCAGCCTCATAACCGCCGAAGCCCGGCTCGATACGTTCCGCCGTAGCCGCGGTGGCCGTCGTCGGGCGCCGCATGAAGGGCTCGATCCGCAGGCCGCCGGTCAGGCGACTCAGGAAGGTGCGCTCCTGCGCACGCGCGGGTGCGGACTCGTCCAGCACCGGCGAATGCATGTGAAGGCCGCCGGGCGCCGCCGGGATGTCGTCGGCCGGCCGCTCGATCGGTGCATAGGGTGCATCGACCATCAGTGAATCGCGCGCCGGCAGCCCCGCGCCCTCCTCGGGAATCTGCTCGTAGCGGTTCTCGAAGCGGGCCGGATCATACTGGCTGGCGTCGATCTCACCCGGAATCTCCGCGTAGCCGATATGCGGCGCCGGCGGCTCGCTCTCCTCGTCGAGCGGTTGCGGCTTGCCACGCCACAGACCCACGGCGGCGCGCATGCCCCACACGACCCACAGGAAGGGCGCGCGCAGGATGCGGAAGATCAACGGCAGGTCGGTGCGGTTCATGCCGAGCGCCGGGGCCATCGCAATGAAGGCGAGAGCTGCCGCGGCAGGCTCGATGAAGGTGAGCGCACCGCCGCTCGAATGGGTGAGGACCAGCTCGCGGAAGCGCCCAACCAGCGCCAGCCCGACCAGCCCGCCCGGTCCGGCATGGGTTGCGGCACCGCCGACATCGCCCAGGCCGACGCAGGCCACGCTCATCATCAGCAATGCCAGCAGGAGCAGCGAGAGGCGCAACCCGAAGAAGCCGAGGTAATGGGTGCGCACCATGCGCACGCCCCACGTGATGAAAGCGACCGGCGCGAGGATGATGGCGAGACCGAAGGTCTGCAGCAGCAGGTCCGAGATGTAGGCGCCGGGCAGCCCGAGCAGGTTGTTGGGCGCCCGCGCCGTGGCGTGATTGAGCGAGGGATCGCCGGGACTGTAGGTGAACAGCGCCATCATCAGCGCGAGGCCGAAGCCTGCCGTGGCAACGCCGACGATCTCCATCATGCGACGGCGCAGGAAATCGCGCCCGCCCTCCGGCAGGATGGAGGTCCTGGGCTGCAACGCTGAAGAGACGCTCAGCATGGCCATGCGCGGTTGCGCTCCCTAGAGAACGGACGCGAGGCGCTGCAGCCCCTCGCGGGTGGTCTTCTCGTCATGCACCAGCGCCACGCGGATATAGCGCTGGGAAATGTTGACGCCGTTGGTCTCGCGGCAGGCATAGGCGCCCGGCAGCACCTTGACGTGCGCCTCACCCCACAGCTTGCGCGTGGCTTCCTCGGCGTCGCCGACGTCGAGCCACAGGAAGAAGCCGCCGCCCGGCGTGTAGTAGGAGAAGCGGTTGTGCAGGATCTGCTCGGCGATCTTGAAATTCTTCGCGTACCATTCGCGCGTCTGGACCGGGTGCGTCTCCTCGCGCCACAGCGCGGCCGACGCCTTCTGAACCGCGAAGGGAATCTGCGGGCCGCCATAGCTGCGCCAGCGCAGCACCATCGCGACCAGCTTAGGGTCGCCGGCCATGAAGCCCGAGCGCAGGCCCGCCGCGTTCGACCGCTTCGACAGCGAATGGAACACCGCGAGATTGTGGAACGGGTCCTTGCCCCCGGTCTCGTCGATCTCAAGGGCGGCTTCGAGCGCACCCGGGGGCGGGGCGCCGGTGTAGATCTCGGCGTAGCACTCGTCGACGGCCAGGACGGTGTCGTACTTGCGGCAGAGCCTCAGCAGCTTCTGCAAATACTCCTTGCTGGCGATCGCGCCCTGCGGATTGGCGGGCGAACACAGATAGACGATCGACATTCGCCGCCAGGTCGCCTCGTCGAGGCTCTCATAGTCCGGCAGGAAGCCGTTCGATGCTTCGGCATTGACCAGCAGCGGCTCGCCGCCCGACAGGACCGCACCCCCGAGGTAGGCCTGGTAGAAAGGATTGGGCAGCGCGACGATCGGCTTGCCCCCGCCCTTCTCCTGCGGCGTGGCCACGGTGGAGATGATGTAGACGCCTTCCTTGCTGCCGGCCGTCGGATGGACGTGCACGTTCGGATCGAGCAGACCCGGGGGCAGCTTGTAGCGGCGGGTCAGCCATTCGCAGATCGCGAGATTGAGGTCGGGCAGGCCCTGGTTGGGCGGATAGCGGTTCCAGCCGTCGACTTCGTCGATCACGATCTGCCGGGCGAAGGCCGGCATAGCCCCCTGCGGTTCACCCACCGACATGTTGATCATCGACAGGTGCGCCGGCGGCGTGATGGGAGCGATGAGGGCGTTCAGCCGCGCAAATGGGAAATCGGTCAGCGTCTCGGTCAGGCGCGGATTGAACATTCTCGTTCCCAATGGGCCAAAACGGCCGGAAAAATGCCACGGTGCCGGCCGCGAGCGACCAGCCTATCGCCACATTCTAGGGAACAAATTAGCCAATCACAACAATGGAATAGGCTTGTTTCTTCACGCATTGGAAAGGATTGGGACTGCGCCCCTGCCGAACCACAAGCGGTAGTCGCCTCTCCGCCGTTACTGGATGCGCTCACCGTGCAGCGCGGTGTCGAGGCCTTCGACCTCCTCGTCCCGAGTCACCCTGAGCCCGATTGCCGCGTCGAGGATCTTGAGGATCACCCAGGTCACCACGGCACAGAATACGCCGATGACGACCACGCCATAGAGCTGGGTCAGGATCTGACCGCCATGGCCATCGACCAGACCGACCGGCTGGCCCTTGGCCACGTCATTGATCGCACGGGTGGCGAAGACCCCGACGAGGACGGAGCCCACGATGCCGCCGACCCCATGGACGCCGAACGCGTCGAGCGAATCGTCGTAGCCCAGCTTGTTCTTCAGCACGATCGATGCCCAGTAGCAGACCGAGCCGGCGATGACGCCGATCGCCAGCGCAGCCCACGGCTCCACATAGCCCGCAGCCGGAGTGATCATGCCGAGGCCTGCAACGGCACCGGTCAGGATGCCCAGCACCGACGGCTTGCCACGGGTCGTCCATTCGATGGCCATCCAGACCAGGGCCGCCACGGACGCTGCGATATGCGTGTTCAACATCGCGCTGCCTGCCAACTCGCCGGACGCGAGTGCCGAGCCGGCATTGAAACCGAACCAGCCGACCCACAGCAGCGACGTGCCGATCAGCGTCAGCACGAGATTGTGCGGCGCCATGTACTCCTGCCCGTAGCCGTGGCGCTTGCCGATCACCACGCAGCACACCAGCGCCGCAATGCCGGCATTGAGGTGGACGACGAGTCCCCCCGCAAAATCGAGCACTCCTGCCGCGCCGAGGAAGCCGCCGCCCCACACCCAGTGCGCCACGGGCACGTAAACGAACAGCAGCCACAGGCCCATGAACCACATCATCGCCGAGAACTTCATGCGCTCGGCGAACGCACCGGCGATGATGGCGGGCGTGATCACCGCGAAGGTCGCCTGATACATCAGGAAAACGTTCTCCGGCACCGTCTTCGCGAGCTCATGGGTGCTGCCCAGCAGGCCCTTGCCGAAGGCGCGCGAGAGCGAACCGATCGCGCCGTTCAAGGCGCCACCGTCGGTGAAGGCCAGCGAATAGCCCACCGCGAACCAGAGGACCGTGACCAGAGCTGCCACGGAGAAGGCCTGGACCGACGTCGCCAGCACGTTCTTCTTG
>JAGNNA010000328.1 GCA_017990895.1 Reyranella sp. | reverse complement strand
CGCAGGAAAACCCGCCAAACTCGCCATCACGGCCGTCATGCGCAAGCTGCTGCTCCTCGCCAATGCCCTGATCCGGGATGGCCGGAAATGGACCGAAACCGCCCCTTGACCAACACGGATAACTTCAGCGTCAATCAGGATGGGACGTTGCGGCGGGGGTGTGACGAAGGGAAGGGCGTAGCCCGACCGGAGTTACACCCCCGCCGCGGCGCAAGTTTTCAGCGTCTGTGATCGCGGTCGGCCCGATACGCTGGTGGTTTTCTGGAATGGAGAACCACCTTTGTGCCGGGGCGCCATGTAACCGATCATCAGACGAGGCTTTTTATGAAGTATCGACAAACCAACTCTATCGAGGTCGCCGCCGCAAAGGCGTCGATCGGCAGGACGACGGCGTATCGGATCGAGAACGATCCACGCCTTCCATCGCAGAAGAAGCATGGACGCGGCCGGCGCCGGCCCGATCCACTTGAACACATCTTCGATGCCGAGGTCGTTCCGCTTCTTCAGGCCGCTCCCGGCATTCGCGCCGTCGCCGTTTACGACGAGATGCGGCGGCGCCATCCTGACCTTCACGAGGGCGTGCGTCGAACGCTGGAGCGGCGTATCCGGTCATGGCGGGCCGTTCACGGCGAAGAGCAGGAGGTGATCTTCCGCCAGACGCATGAACCCGGCCGGCTCGGCCTGTCCGACTTCACCGATCTGAGCGGTCTCGGCGTGACGATTGCCGGCCAGCCCCTCGACCATATCCTCTATCACTTTCGGTTGGTATGGTCCGACTTCGAGCATGGTCACGTCATTCTCGGCGGGGAAAGCTTCGTTGCCCTGGCCGAGGGGTTGCAGAATGCGCTCTGGTCGCTTGGCGGTGCTCCGCACAGCCACCGCAGCGACAGTCTGTCGGCCGCATTCCGCAATCTCGACGCCGACGCGAAGGCCGATCTCACACAGCGCTACGAGGAGTTGTGCGCCCATTACCGCATGACGCCGACCCGCAACAACAAGGGCGTCGCGCACGAGAACGGCTCGATCGAAAGCTCTCACGGTCATCTCAAGAGTGCCATCCGCGAGTGCCATCCGCGACGCCCTGCTGATGCGCGGCAGCCGGGACTTCGACGATCTTGTGGCGTATCGCGCCTTCATCGATGAGATCGTCGGCCGGCACAACGCCCGTCATCTTACCCGCATCAAGGCCGAACGCGCGCATTTGCAGGAGCTTCCCGAGCGCCGCACCACCGACTTCGAGGAGGTCGTCGTCACCGTCACCCGCTCCGGCGGCTTCACCCTGCGCCAGGTCTTCTACACCGTCCCCTCCCGCCTGATCGGCCACAGGCTCCGGGTCCGGCTCTACGATGATCGCCTGGAACTCTTCATCGGCGGCACGCATCTGCTGAACCTGCCAAGAGCGCGGGCGGACGGGACCGGCAAGCGCGCCCAGGTGGTCAACTACCACCACGTCATCCATTCCCTGCGCAAAAAGCCGATGGCGCTTCTCCATCTCACCTATCGCGACAAGCTCTTTCCGCGGCAGGAATATCGGCGCACGTTCGACCGTCTCCTCGAGCAGCTCTCCGACCGGCAGGCCTGCAAGGCCATGGTCGAACTCCTGGCGCTGGCCCATGACCGCGGCTGCGAGCGCGAGCTTGCCGAGCAACTTGCCGAGGTCCTCGATGCCGGAGAACTGCCCGACACCGCCGATCTGCGAAGGCACTTCAGTCCGGCCACCGTCGAGATGCCGACCGTCTCGGTGCACCTGGCGCCACTCAGCGGCTACGAGGCCTTGATCGGAACAGCTTATGCAGGAGAAGGCGCATGACCAGCGCTCATCATATCGACGAAGCCCGCCTCGGCATCATGCTGGGCGACCTGCGCCTGCCGACGATCAAGACGCTCTGGCCGCAATTTGCCGAACAAGCCGACAAGGAAGGCTGGCCCGCCGCACGGTTCCTCTCGGCCATCGCCGAGCATGAGCTGGCCGAGCGGGCGCATCGCAGGATCGAACGGCATCTGGCCGAAGCGCATCTCCCGCCAGGAAAGACGCTCGACAGCTTCGCCTTCGACGCCGTGCCCATGGTCTCCAAGGCGCAGGTCATGGCGATAACCGCTGGCGACAGTTGGCTGTAGACCTCCTCGATGTCGACGTGCTTGCCGCCGCAGTTGCCACCAAGTTGGAAGCCGCAGGTGACAAGGATCGACGGCACATTCAGCCGCCCGCAGGCCATCAGCTGCCCGGGTGTGGTCTTGTCGCAGGAGGCGAGCAGAACCATTCCATCGAGTTCGGCGCCTTCGACCTGCACCTCGACGTCGTTCACGAGAAGATCGCGCGTCGGCATCAGGTAGCGCCCCTGCTTGCCGGCGCTGGTCACGAAGTCGGATGGTGCCACCGTGCGGATCTCGAATGGCAGCCCGCCGGCGGCGCGGATCGCCTCCTGGACCACACGGCTGACCTCGTCGAGGTGCTGGTAGCAGACCGAGAGCTTCGAGGAGGTGTTCACCACCGCAATCTTCGGCTTCTCGAAGTCTTCCTCGGCGATACCCATCGCCAGCCACTGGGCGCGGCGCACGGCCCAGCGGGTGGTGCCCGGAATGAAGTTGCTTCTCAGGGTCATGATCGTCCGTCCTTCAGGAGTCGAGTTGAGCGCCGTCGCGGTTTACGCGGGCGCGGATGTCGGTGCCGTCGATCGCCTGGACGGAGACCCCGTCCTGGGCGGCGATGAGGGCGGCGTGGCCGACGGCGTGGCCGTAGCCGAAGCACTGGGCGGTGACGCGGGCCGAGGCGACGGCCTCGTGCTCGGCCGAAAGGCAGCGCCCGGCGGTCAGGAGGCCCTCGCCGCTCTCGGGCACGAAGCAGCCGAAGGGGATCTCGTAGACGTCCTCGAGCAGCCATTCGACGCGCGGCTTCTCGCCGGAGTGGAGCTCGATCGGCCAAGGCGAGCAGGCGATGCCGTCGCGGAACTTTGTGCCGGCGACCACGTCGGCGTTGAGCAGCGTCGCCTTGCCCTTGACCTGCCGGGTCTGTCGGACGCCGACCTGCACCCCGGTGTCATTGACGAAGCTCCCCTCGCATCCCTCGAGATAGTCGCGGAAGAAGCGCGCGTACTCGCGCATCTGCTGGCGTCCCTGCGTCTCGGCTTCCGAGAAGTCGCGCCAGAGCGTGGCGTTGAGCTCGCGCCCGTCCTCGCCAGTGAGCCGAAACGGAGGTGCGCGATGAGCTATGAGTTCAATTTCGGAGCCGTTCTCGCGCACTGGCCGCTGCTTCTGAACGGAGCATCCGTAACACTCTGGCTGACCTTTTGGGCCACAATCGCCGGTTTCGGCCTAGGCACGCTCTGCGCTATCGGCCGCACGAGCGGTCCGACGTGGCTACGCAGTGTCGTCACCGGCTATGTCGAGGTGATCCGCAACACGCCGCTGCTGATCCAGAGCTACTTCCTGATCTTCGGGATGGCGAGCGCCGGGCTACGCATGCCAATCCTCGTGGCCGCGATCATCGCGCTGGTCGTCAACGTAGGCGCCTATTCCACGGAGGTAATGCGCGCCGGCATCGAATCCATCAAGAAGGGCCAACTCGAGGCCGCAGAGTGCCTTGGCCTCACGAAGACGCAAATCTACCTGCACGTCGTGATTCGCCCTGCCATGGAGCGCGTCTATCCCAGTCTATGCAGCCTCTACGTTCTGCTGATGCTCGGCTCGAGCGTTCTGTCAGCGGTCGGCGTCGAGGAGCTCTTCGGCCTCGCTAACCGGGTGCAGAGCGCAACCTATCGGAACTTCGAAGTCTTCATCGTTCTGGGCGCGATCTATCTCGGCCTGACCGTCACGATGCGGGTCGCGTTCTGGCTGCTCGGAATGGCCGTCTTCACCCGCCGTCGCAAGCTCGGCACCCCGCTGTGAGAGGATCTGTCCGATGAACCCCCTATTTCTGCTCTCGCTGCTCGAGGGCCTGCTCGGCACCGTGATCCTCAGCCTGCTCACCTTTCTCTTCGGCGGTCTTGTCGGCCTCGTGGTGGCGCTGACCCGGCTCTCCCCAGCAAGACCGATCTCCTTGGTCGCGCAGCTCTACACGCAGATCTTCCAAGGCATTCCGCTGCTGGTAGTCCTCGGCCTCTGCTACTTCGGGCCGATCCTCCTTGGCTTTACCGGCATCTCCCCGCTGGTCGCCGCCACGATGGCGATGACGATCTTCGCCAGTTCCTACCTCGGCGAGATCTGGTACGGCTGCCTGCTCTCGGTGCCGAAAGCGCAATGGGAAGCGGCGGAGTGCCTCGGCCTCACGCGCTGGGAACGCATGACCCGGGTGGTGCTTCCGCAATCCCTGCGCATCGCCACGCCGCCGACAGTCGGCTTCATGGTCATCATCGTGAAGAACACCTCCATATCATCGCTCGTTGTTGGCTACCATGAGCTTACATATAACGCCAAGGTTATCAACAACGCCACGTTCGAGCCATTCATATACTTCGGGCTCGCCGGCCTTCTCTACTTCCTTGTCTGCTACCCGATCTCGCTTCAAGCGCGCGCACTAGAGAGGAAACTCAATGTCGGCAATCGTTGAACTCAAGGACGTCCATAAATCCTTCGGGGCACTCCAAGTGCTCAAGGGCGTCACATTCGAGGTGCAGAAGGGCCAGGTTGCAGCGATCATCGGCCAATCCGGCTCGGGCAAATCAACCGCACTGCGCTGCATAGACCGGCTGGAGCAGATCGATGGCGGCGAACTGACGGTCTGCGGCCATCCGCTGCACGGGACAGACGTCGATCTGCGAGCGTTACGCCAAGACGTCGGCATCGTGTTTCAGAGCTACAACCTGTTTCCGCACCTCACCGTCGCGCAGAACGTCATGCTGGCGCCGCAGCTGGTGCGCAAGAAAACCAAGGCCGAGGCCCGTGACATTGTCGACGCCATGCTCGCCAAGGTTGGCCTCGCCGAGAAGCGCGACAGCTACCCCGAGCAGCTTTCCGGTGGCCAGCAGCAGCGCGTGGCAATCGCCCGCAGCCTGGCGATGCAGCCCAAGCTGATGCTGTTCGACGAGGTGACCTCCGCGCTCGATCCCAAGCTTACCATCGAGGTGCTCCGGGTAATGGAGGCCCTGGCGGAGGAGGGAATGACCATGGTTCTGGTCACCCACGAGATGAGCTTCGCAAGAAACGTCGCCGATCTCATCATCTACATGCGAGACGGCCGCGTCCACGAGATGGGCGGTCCCGAAATTCTGTCGAATGCCTCGACGGCGGAACTCGCCGATTTCGTCTCCCACGACTGAGTCCAAGAACCCGGCCAGCCCGGCCATCAAGGAGGAACCTATGACCTTTCTCAAGAGCATGATCGCGGTCACCGCCGTCGTGGCGCTACCCTTCGTCGCCGTACCCGCAGCCGCCGACACGTTGGACAAGATCCTCGAATCGAAGACGTTGACGATCGCTTTCGATCCGAGCGTTCCGCCCTGGTCCTACAAGGACGAAAACCTGAACTACACAGGTTATGAATGGCTGGTCGCCTCGAAATTCGCCGCCGATAACGGGTTGACCCACACTGCACGACACTGGGGTAGCTGAGGGCGGCGTGAGGTGATTTCCTGGACGATTCTCGCCAAAGGACCGTCCGATGCCTCACCGTGCCATCACCACCCTCCAGCAGATACTGGGACCGCATG
>JAGNNA010000327.1 GCA_017990895.1 Reyranella sp. | reverse complement strand
CCTTGCTGCTGTAGAGCGAGATGCCGCGGATCAGGTCGGCCGCGCGCAGCAGCTGATAGTCGGCAGCCTGCTCCTTCGGCGGCTCGTCCGGATCGACCGGCGCAGCCGGGGGCGCGGTCTGGCCGGCCGCCTTGTCGTCGGTCTTGTCGGCCGGCTTGCCGGCTTCCGGCTTGGCATCGCCCGGCTTGGTCTGCGGCGGCGGCGGCACCACCGGCTTTTCGTTCGGGTTGGTGATCGAGCGGCGCAGGTTCTCCTCGCGGAAGCTCGAACGCTGCTGGATGTTCTCGATCTTCGCGGGCTCGACCTCGATGTCCGGCTTGATGCCTTCCTTCTGGATCGAGCGGCCCGACGGCGTGAAGTAGAGCGCCGTGGTCAGGCGGATCGCGCCACCGCCGGTCACCTGCATGATGGTCTGGACCGAACCCTTGCCGAAGGAGCGGGTGCCGAGAACGATGGCGCGGCGATGGTCCTGCAGCGCGCCGGCCACGATTTCGGACGCCGAAGCCGAGCCGCCGTTCATCAGCACGACGATCGGCAGGCCGTTCGCGACATCACCCGGCTTGGCATTCCAGCGCTGCACCTCGTCGTTCTTGCGCGCCTTGACCGAGACGATCTCGCCCTTGTCGAGGAAGGCGTCCGACATGGCGATGGCCTGGTCGAGCAGGCCGCCCGGATTGTTGCGCAGGTCGATGACGTAGCCCTTGAGCTTGTTGCCGGCTTCCTTCTTGAGCTTCTCGACCGCGTCGAGCACGCCCGGCGTGGTCTGCTCCGTGAAGGAGGTGACGCGGATGTACCCGATGTCGCCGCCCTCGAGGCGGAACTTGACCGGCTTGACCTTGATGGTCTCGCGGGTCAGCGAGACGTCGAACGGATCCTTGGTGCCGCGGCGGATCGAGACCTTGATCGGCGTGCCGACCTTGCCCCGCATCCTCTCGACGGCTTCCTGCAGGGTGAGGCCCTGCACCGGCTCGCCGTCCAGTGCGAAGATCAGGTCGCCCGGCTGGATGCCCGCCCGCGACGCCGGCGTGTCGTCGATCGGCGACACGACCTTGATGACGCCGTTCTCCATCGTGACCTCGATGCCGAGGCCGCCAAACTCGCCCTTCGTCTGGACCTGCATGTCCTTGTAGGACTTGGGGTTCATGTAGCTCGAATGCGGATCGAGCGCGCTCAGCATGCCGTTGATGGCATTCTCGATGAGCTGCTTCTCCTCGATCGGCTCGACATAGTCGCGGCGGATGCGCTCCAGCACGTCACCGAACAGGTTGAGCTGCTGATAGAGCTCGCTCTTGTCGCCGCCGGCGGCCTTCGGATCGGCCTTGGTCTGCGCGAGAGCGGGAGTGGCCAGGAAAGCCACGGCCGTGGCGAGTGATGCTAAGCGCAGAAAGGTCATTTGGGTGCCTTCAGGAGGGAGTCGCCAGGGGCTTTGAGGGCCCGACGATCCGGTGTTTCAGCGTGGGTTGGAAGATACAGGGGCGTCTTTGGCAGGATCAAGGCGCCGGGGCCCGGCGCCGCTTCACAAATCAGGCAGAGGCCGCGGCCGCGGGGCGCGGTGCGGCCAGGACGGTCGGTCGGGAGGCGGCCGAGAGCATCGATCTGCCGGTCATTTCGGCAGGCTGCGGAACGCCCATCAGGGCCAGCATCGTGGGCGCGACATCGGCCAGTTTTCCGTCCGACAGCGAATGGACCGAGGCAGGGCCGTTGAACAGCAGCGCGGGCACGCGGTTCAACGTGTGCTGGGTGTGTTTCTGGTGCGACTGCTCGTCGTACATCTGCTCGGCATTGCCATGGTCGGCGGTGACGAACATGACGCCGCCGGCCGCCTGGATGGCCTGGGTCAGCCGTCCGAGGCAGCCATCGACCGCCTCGACGGCCCGGGTCGCCGCCGCGAGGTCGCCGGTATGGCCCACCATGTCGGTGTTGGCGTAGTTGACCACGATCAGGTCGAACTTGCCCGAGCCGATGGCCTCGACGAGCTTGTCGGTCACTTCCGGCGCACTCATATCCGGCTTCATGTCGTAGGTCTTCACCTTGGGCGACGGCACGAGGATGCGCTCCTCGCCGTCGAACACGCGCTCCTCGCCGCCATTGAAGAAGAAGGTGACGTGCGCGTACTTCTCGGTCTCGGCGATGCGCAGCTGCTTCAGCCCCGCGCGCGACACCGTCTCGCCGAGGCCCATCCTGATGATCTCGGGCGGGAACAGCGTCTTCAGGAACGGGTTGAGCGCGGCCGAATACTCGACCATGCCGACCGTCGCGCCAAAGGCTACCAACCGATTGCGGTCGAAGCCGTCGAACCGAGGATCGAGCAGCGCCGTCAGGATCTCGCGCGCGCGGTCGGAGCGGTAATTGAACATCAGCAGGCCGTCGCCGTCCTTCATGCCGGTGTAACCGTCGATCACCGTCGGCAGCACGAACTCGTCGTCGAGGTTGGCGGCATAGCCCTTGTCCACGGCGTTCGTGGGCGTCGTTGCGCTCTCGCCCCTGGCGTCGACCATTGCGTCGTAGGCCAGGGTCACGCGCTCCCAGCGCTTGTCGCGGTCCATGGCGTAGAAGCGGCCGGTCACGGTGGCGAAGCGGATCGGCAGGCCGGGCTTAAGGCCCGCCTGGATATGGTCGAGGCATTCCAGAGCGCTGCGCGGCGGCATGTCCCGCCCGTCCAGGAAGGCATGGATCCAGACCGGCACGCCCTGGCCTGCGACCAGGTTGGCGAGGAAGACCAGGTGATCCTGATGGGCATGGACGCCGCCCGGCGAGGCGAGGCCCATCAGGTGCAGCGCCGCGCCGGTTCTCTTCAGGGTGGCGATGGTCTGCACGAGGATCGGGTTCGTCGCGAGCGACCGGTCCTCGATCGCATTGTCGATGCGCGGCAGGTCGGGCACGGCGACCCGGCCAGCCCCGAGGTTCATGTGGCCGACCTCGGAATTGCCCATCTGGCCCTTGGGCAGGCCGACGAAGGTTTCGGAAGCGTCGATCAGCCCCTGCGGGCAGGTCGCCACCAGCCGGTCGAAGTTCGGCGTGCGGGCGCCCAGGATGGCATTGTTCGAGAGATCGGTGCGATGACCCCAGCCGTCGAGGATGCAGAGCAGGACGGGACGCGGAGCAGGGGACGCCATTCAGGAAGCTTTCCGGATCTGGGGCTGGGCGCGTTCGACGGCGTTGAACTTGTTGGGGCAGCTCAACTCGCGCGGATCGGTGTTGGGATTCTGGTCGGGCACCTCGATGGCGCAGAACACGAACTCGCCGCGCGGCTCGCCGTCGATGCTGACGTCATAGGTGTAGGTGCCGGGCGGATCGCCGGGGATGATGCACCAGGAACGCTGCAGCACGCCGTCCTGGACGGTTTCGAGCATGCGCGTCGTGGCCTTGGTCTTGTCGGCGCTGACCTCGGTCTCGGGGCCGGCGATCACCTGCTCGGCCGGCTGCGAGGTGGTGAGGACCTCCTTCAGCGACACGACCCGGTTGGGGCCGCCGAGATACATGCGCCAGCCGAAGCAGGCGCGGTGGAACAGCAGCGGAATGGCGTTGGTCTCGTAGTGGCGCTGCTTGCCGTCCTCGCCGGTGATCGACACGTAGGGGATGCTGCGCACGGGCTTCGTCGGGTTCGTCGACTGGGCGATTGCGGCGCTCGAAACGGCTGCCAGGAGGACGGCGGACGAGGTGGCCACGAGCCACCGGGAGAATGGGTGCATGGTGCCAATGTAGCCCCGGTTTTTCGTCAGAACAGAGGCAAAATCGCCTTTTCAGGCCCGATGATAGGGATGGCCGGCGAGAAGTTGCTGGGCGCGGTAGATCTGCTCGGCCAGCATCCCGCGGGCCAGCAGATGGGGCCAGGTCATGGCGCCGAACGACAGGACCAGGCTGGCTTTCTTCAGCATCGCCTCGGTATGTCCGTCGGCCCCGCCGATCAGGAAGGCCACGTCCGAGACCGAGGTGTCGCGCCAGGCGGCGAGGCGCGCCGCGAAGGTCTCGCTGTCGAGCACCCTGCCGCGGCGGTCCAGCATCACCAGCGTCGCCCCGGCCGGCGCCGCGTCGAGCAGCAACTCGCCTTCGCGCTGCATGAGTTGGGGCGCAGGCAGCTTCCGCTTCTCCTCGAGTTCGCGCAGCATGAGCGACCAGCGGATGCGGCCAGCATAGTGCTCGTATAGCTCCCGCTCCGGCCCCCGCGCCGCGCGACCGATGGCGGCGATCGTGATCTTCAATCGAAGCTCACGCCGCCGGCATCACGAAGCGCGCTTGCGGCGGGCGGCGGGCTTGGCGGCTGCCTTCTTCACGGCCGTCTTGCGGGCGGCTGCCTTCTTGACCGGCTTGGTGGCGGCCTCGTCCTCGAGCGCCCACATCTTTTCGAGCGCATAGAAGGAGCGCGCCTCGGGGCGGAAGACGTGGACGATTACGTCGCCGCCATCGACCAGCACCCAGTCGCCGGTCTGCTTGCCTTCGACGGGAATGTAGCCGCGTCCGGATTGCTTGAGCTTGTCGGCGAGGTTCTCGGCGATGGCCACGACCTGGCGGGTCGAGCGGCCGGAGGCGATCACCATGTAATCGGCGAAGGCCGACTTGCCCTTGAGGTCGATGACGACGACGTCCTCGGCCTTGTTGTCGTCCAGCGACTGGCGCACCAGCTCGAGGAGCGCGTCGGAGGCTTTGCTTCGATCGGGAAGCGTGCGGGTCGGGGCGGGGATGGTATTTCCTTTCGATCTGGTCCGTCGGGGCCGCCCGGCGCGGATGGCCGTCGCGGAATGTTCATCCAACCTGCTCGGGATAAAGCACCAGGCCGGCGGCTCGCAAGTGGCCAGCTGCCGAACCTGGTCCGCTCCCAGGCGGAAACGCGAGAAGGTCCGCGGCGCCGGGGAGGCCAGCGCGGCATGGCCCCAGCCGGGCCGGGCGAAGGCTGCTATGGGTATGGTCGCGAACAGGGTACGCCAGTTCGCCCAGTCTACGAGCTGGGGCAGGATGTCGGCCCCCATCAGCCAGACGAACTTCGCACCACGGTAGACGCGCTTCAGAGCCTGCACCGTGTCGAGCGTATAGCGCGTGCCGAGCACCAGCTCGGGCGCGCCGACGCGGATGCGCGGATGGCGGGCGACCTGGCGGGCGCGGGCCACGCGGGTGGAGAGCGGCTCCATGCCGTCGCCGCTCTTCAGCGGGTTCTGCGGCGAGACGACCCACCAGACCTCGTCGAGGCCGAGGCGCTTCAGCGCCTCCAGGCTGATGTGGCGGTGCCCTTCATGTGCGGGGTTGAACGAGCCGCCCAGCAGGCCGATGCGCCGCGTGGTGGCCCGCGGCACGCCCGGCATCGGATGCAGGCTCATCAGGTGGTGCTCACGGGCGGAGCGTGCCCTTGCCGCGCACGATGTTCTTGTAGGTCGTCAGCTCGACCAGGCCGACCGGGCCGCGCGCATGCATGCGGTTGGTCGAGATGCCGATCTCGGCGCCCAGGCCGAATTCGCCGCCGTCGGCGAACTGGGTGCTGGCATTGTGCATCACGATGGCGCTGTCGACCTCGCCCAGGAAACGCTGCGCCGTCGTCTCGTTGTCGGTGACGATCGATTCGGTGTGCTGGCTGCCGTAACGCGCGATGTGCTGGATGGCGCCGTCGACGCCGTCGACCGTGGCGACCGAGATGATCGGTTCGAGATATTCCGTACGCCAGTCCTTCTCGGTGGCGGCCA
>JAGNNA010000326.1 GCA_017990895.1 Reyranella sp. | reverse complement strand
ACCGGCCTCCTCGACCACCGCCTTGACCATGAAGTTGGGCGCATTGCCGATGTAGCTGTTGGCGCCCATGAACACCGCGCCGCAGGAAATCGCCGCCAGGGTGCTGGCGAGGGCTCCCATCAGCACGTTGGGATCGCCGCCAGCCAGGTTGAAGAAGACGAGATAGGTCGGCGCATTGTCGAGGAAGCTCGACAGGATGCCGGTCAGCCAGAAGTACCAGACGTCGTTGGGCTGACCGTCGGGGCCTGTGACCAGCGCCACCAGCGGCGCAAGCGCGCCGTCCTTGCCGGCCCGCAGGATGGCCAGCGCCGGCGCGATGGTGATGAAGATGCCGGCGAACAGCTTGGCGACTTCGAGCATGGGGGCCCAGCTGAAGCCGTTGTCGAGACGGGACGCCCGGGACGTCAGTCGCAGCGACAGGAAGCAAATCGCCACCAGCACCAGGTCGCGCAGGACGTTCTGCAGCTCGAGCGTGACGTGGAAGACCGTGAAACGGATACCGGGATTCCAGGTGCCGCTCGCCAGCACCGCCCCGACGATGGCGGCCAGCAGGATGATGTTGACGCCGCCCTCGATCCGCGCCGGCGCCTCGGGCGTCGGGTCCGGCTTCGGGCGGCCTTCCTTGCGATACCAGTAGCTGTCGATGGCGTAGAACAAGGCCAGCAGCACGATGGCGCAGACCAGCATCTCGCCGAACAGGTGCGTCGTCGTCCAGAAGAAGCTCACGCCCTTCAGGAAGCCAAGGAACAGCGGCGGATCGCCGAGCGGCGTCAGGGCGCCGCCGATGTTCGACACCAGGAAGATGAAGAACACGAAGACGTGGATCTTGTGGCGGCGATCGTCGTTGGCGCGGATCACGGGCCGGATCAGCAGCATGGACGCGCCGGTCGTGCCCATCCAGCCTGCCAGCACCGTGCCGATCGCCAGCAGGGCCGTGTTCATCGACGGCGAGCCGTGCAGGTTGCCCTTGATGTGGATGCCGCCGGTGACGGTGAACAGAGCCGTCAGCAGAACGATGAAGGGGATGTAGTCGAGCAGCAGCAGGTGGACGACCTCGTAGACGGCGGTCGGGACACCGTGAAGCAGCGCGAACGGGATGACGATCAGTGCCGCCCAGGCGGCGGAGACCTTGCCGAAATGGTGATGCCAGAAGCTCGGCGTGGCGAGCGGCATGATCGCGATCGACAGGAGGATGCCGGCGAACGGGATCATCCAGAGCAGGCCGAGATGGCGCCCGTCGATCGCCGGGGCGTCGGGACCTGCTGCCAACGCCGACCCAGAGAATGCAGCGCAAACGACGACACTGACTCCTCGCCTCACCCACTCAGAACTGTTCACGAAGGCACCTTGGGCGAGAGGGGCGACGAGGCATGATGAACTTGCGACCGCCTTCCTGGGCCAAGCTTACCGGCTCGGCCATAGGCCGGGTGCGGGTCATCCCGAGCTTCCAACATTGGCAAATCGACTTTTTACGCCTACCAAATACTACATCCGGCAATACTGATCATAAAGCCCACCTTGAACCGGCTGCGCAGTGAGCCGGCCGTGCCGCTGGATCGGTCGGTAGACTGGAGAATCCTTTGCCAGAGACAAATGCGTCCGGTGCTGGCTCCGACACTAGTCCAGTCCGAGGCGCCGACTGGCGATCACTCCGCCGCTGCGGACTGCTGGGTCGCGCGCGCTGAAGTACTGTGGCTACGCCAATTCTCCGTGGACAAGCATTAATGCGCGGCTCATCCTTTCCCCAATTAATATCCAGACAAGTACAGGGAGGAAAAGATGGGCGTACTATCGGTTCGCCTCGGCGTTGCTGGCCTAGTGCTTGCACTCAGCGCGACGTCTGCATTTGCCGTGGATGGTCCTAAGGTTTCCTGGAACCTCTCCGTCTGGGGACCACCACGAGCTTTCACCGCCGGCATCGAAACACTTGCGAACTACGTCAGCAAGGAAACCGATGGCAAATTCACCATCAAGATTCACTACGGCGATTCGCTGTCGAAGGCGTCGGACAATCTCGACAACATCAAGCTCGGCGCCTTGGAGATGGCCCAGATCTGCACCGGCTACCATCCGGGCAAGCATCCTGGCATCAATGCGCTCGACCTGCCCGGCCTGCCGCTAGCCGACCCGGAAGTCCACGCGATGGTTCACGACGTCTTCTACAAGAATCCCTACATCGTGAACGAGTTCAAGCGGTGGAACGCGATGGTGCTGATGTCGGTCCTGCAGCCGCAGTCGGAGTTCATGGGAACGGGCGATGCACCGACCAGGATGGCCGACTTCAAGGGAATGCGCGTGCGTGCGCTGGGCGGCACGGGTGCGGCAATGAAAAATCTCGGCGCCGTCCCGACCTCGGTGCCTGCTCCGGAGGTCTATACGTCGATGGAACGCGGCGTCTTCCGGGCCGCGGCGTTCCCGTACACCTACGCCTTCGCGTCGTACAAGATTCCCGAGATCGCGAAATGGTACACGACGAACCTGTCGCCCGGCGCGAACAACTGCCCGACCATCGTCGCTCTCGACGCCTTCGGCAAACTGCCGCCGCAGTACAAGGAGCTGTTCGACAAGGCCAAGCCTCTCGCCTACCAGGCGCTGATCAAGGCTCATAGCGAGACCGACAAGAAGAACCTGGCAGACTGGGAGAAGAAGGGACTCAAGGCGATCGTTTATTCAGCGGAGGAACTCAAGATCTTCCAGGAGGTCGGTGCCGCGCCGGTCTGGAAGGCGTGGGTCACGGAGAACGCTGCCAAGGGCGTGCCCGCCCAGGAGCTTCTCGATCTCATCCTGAACGAAGCGCAGAAGGCCAAGGCCAAGCTCAAGAAGAGCTGAGGCGTCGACAGACGTGGCTGCGATGGCTTCTTCCGGCCAGGCGATGGGCGGGTCACTCCTCGACCGCCTCGATCGCGCCCTGCAGGTCGTCGAGTTCGCGACGGCCGTGATTGGCGGCGTCGTTATCTTCGGCGTGATGTGGATCGGCGTCGCCGAGATGGTCATGCGCAAGGCGTTCAACGCGCCGCTCTACGGCCAGCTCGACCTCATCGAGCAGACCATGGCGACTTACACCTTGCTGACCATTTCCTATTGCTACCGCAAGGCCGGCCATATCAGGGTCGACATCCTGGTCGGCCACTTCACGGGCCGCCGCAAGTGGATCGCCGAACTGATGGCCTCGATTGCCGCGTTCGCCCTGATCGTCCTGCTGCTGCCGGGCGTCCTGCATTTCTTCGAGAACGCCTATTACATCGGCGACTCGACGATCAACACCCAGTGGCCGACTTGGCCATCGAAGCTGGTTCCCGTCATCGGCTTCGGCATCCTCGCTCTCAGGATCGCCCTCGAGATCTGGGCCTATCTGCGCCTGGTCGCCGATCCGCGGGCCGAACCGATCGCGGTACCCGTTGCATCACACCTGCCCGAGGATGCCTGATGGAGCCCATCACGATCGGCATCCTCGGAATGATCGCCCTCACCGTCATGATCGTCGCCGGCATTCGCATCTTCGTGGCGGCCGGACTCGTTGGCTTCTTCGGACTGTGGGCACTGCGCGGCTTCGACAAGGCCGTCGGCATCGCCGGTCACATTCCCTACTCAGACACCACGAACTACGCGCTGTCGGTCCTGCCGCTCTTCATCCTAATCGGCCATCTCGCGCACCACGCCGGGATCGTGCAGGGCGCCTATCGCTGCGCACGCGCCTGGCTGGGATGGATGCCGGGCGGATTGGCGATTGCGACGATATTTGCCGCCGCGGGCTTCGCCGCCGTGTCGGGCGCCAGCACGGCCACCGCCGCCGTCTTTGCCCGCATCTCGATCCCTGAGTTGCTGCGCTACAAGTATCAGCCGGGCATCGCCGCAGCGGTCGTCGCCGCCGGCGGAACCCTGGCGTCCCTGATCCCGCCCTCGGCGATCATGGTCGTCTACGGCATTATCACCGAAACCTCGATCGGCGGCCTGCTGATGGCCGGCTTCATTCCCGGCGTCATTTCCGCGCTGCTGTACGCCTCGATCATCCTCGTAAGGTTCAAGCTCAACCCGGCGCTCGGCCTGTCGGTGCACGGCATCCCGTGGCGTGAGCGATTCGTCACGCTGCCGGACGCGTTGCCCATCGTATTCGTGATCGGCGCAGTGATTGGCGGCATGTACACCGGCTGGGCGACGCCCACCGAAGTGGGTGCGCTCGGCGCCTTCATCGTCTTTGTCATGGCGCTGCTCAAGCGCTCGCTGACCGGGCGCGGGCTTCTCGACTCGCTGCTCGACACGGTGAAGCTCACGGTGATGATCTTCTCGATCATCTGGGGCGTCCTGATATTCGTGCGCTTCCTGGCCTTCGCCGGCGTTTCCAGCAGCTTCTCCGACTGGATCGTGGCCATCGGCGTGTCGCCCTATCTCGTGCTGCTGTTCGTGATCGTGCTTTACACGGTGTTGGGCATGTTCATGGACGGAATCGGCATGCTGCTGCTCACCCTGCCGGTCATCTTCCCGGTGATGATGAAGCTCGACTTCGACCCGATCTGGTTCGGCATCATCGTCGTGAAGATGGTCGAGGTCGGCCTGCTGACACCCCCGGTCGGCCTCAACTGCTACGTCGTGAGCGGAGTCCGGCCCGACATCCCACTGCAGGCGATCTTCCGCAACGTCTGGCCCTTCGTGCTCATGGACTTCGCCTGTGTCGCGCTGTTCACGCTATTTCCTGGCATTATTACTTTCCTGCCCAAACTGACGATGAGCGGAACATAAGTGTAACCTGACCAGTGGCGGATTGGGGTCGGAAAGACAACGAAACCCATGAGTGAACCACACCGCCTGATGTCGAATGCTGACTGAGAACGATCTACGGACCTGGCAAAGTCAATACCTTCCTCATTTCCATGCTCGGGAAACGCAGGTGGTCATTTGCTGGTTGGTGCAGGATCGCGGCAGACCCAAGCGGCTAGTAGAACTGTACGAAACTCCAGGCTTCGAAACCGGCACCTTGAGAGGCGTTATCTCTTTGTTGTCGCTACATGGGTTAGTGCAAGTCAGTCGAGACGATCGTGACCACCGGCGCTTCCTTGCCGAGCCTACCGTCAAGCTTGAGCGCCGCATGAGGAAATATGCGCGGATGCTGGCTGATCTTGTTGGGGCGGGAGCGTAAGGAGGTCGTTCATTAATTGAAAAGCAGGAGCTATTCATCGCCGACGGAGACGGGCGCCATGCTGCTGTTCCAAATCCCGGACTGAACGCGGCCGAACGCTCGGTGGCGCAGATGGAGGGTTGGATCCTGGGCGTCGGCGGTACCATCGGCACAACAATGGCGAACGACTTCGACGGAGCGAGCACGACATGGCATTGACGCCGTTGAGGGCTTGCCCCGAGCACACGTAGTTGGCTCTCAGTCCATGCCGCCCAACCGCAGGCACATTCGAAATATGCAGAACTACGCTCCAGATTCGCCCGTCATTTCAACGACTTACAAGAAGCGTACCAAAATCCCGAAGTCATCAGCTTGGGAGAGAGAGGGCCGTAGAGAGAGGCAAACGAGGCCCGAGGCGCCGAGGCCTGTCAACAGGTCCAACTCGGAATGCCCGCGGTTATTGGGCTTTCGAGAGCCTCACCGATACAAGAGAGACTGTCAGATCGGCGGTGGATGGCGGAGGGGGTGGGATTCGAACCCACGGTACGCTTGCACGCACAACAGTTTTCGAGACTGTCCTAATCGACCACTCTAGCACCCC
>JAGNNA010000325.1 GCA_017990895.1 Reyranella sp. | reverse complement strand
ACTTCGGGGTGCCCGAAGAACCAGAACAGGTTCAGGAACAGTACCGGATCGCCGCCACCCTCGGGCTTGAAGAACGAGGTTCCGAAGTTGCGGTCGGTCAGCAGCATCGTGATGGCGCCGGCAAGGACGGGCAGCGCCAGCAGCAGCAGGAAGGCCGTGACCAGCACCGACCAGGCGAACAGCGGCATGCGGTGCAGCGTCATGCCCGGTGCGCGCATGTTCAGGATCGTGGTGATGAAGTTGATCGCACCCAGGATCGACGAGGCACCCGCGATGTGCAGCGAGAAGATCGCCAGATCCATGCCGGCGCCCTGGTTGATCGTGAGCGGCGGATAGATCGTCCAGCCGGTGCCCACGCCGCCGCCGATAAGGGCAGACATCAGCAGCAGGATGAAGGCCGGCGGCAGCAGCCAGAAGCTGATGTTGTTCATGCGCGGGAACGCCATGTCGGGCGCACCGATCATCAGGGGCACGAACCAGTTGCCGAACCCGCCGATCAGTCCCGGCATGACCACGAAGAACACCATGATCAGGCCGTGTGCGGTCACGATCGTGTTCCAGAAGTGGCCGTCCGGCGTGCCGTCCGCCCCATTGAAGTACTGGACGCCCGGCTGCATCAGCTCAAGACGCATGTAGACGGAGAAACCCGCCCCGATCAGCGCCGCGAAGATCGAGAAGACAAGGTACATCGTGCCGATGTCCTTGTGATTCGTGCTGTACAGCCACCGCTTGATGCCGGTGGGGGTGTGGTCGTCATGCCCGTGGGCGGTGTGGTCGTGGGCGGCGCCGTGCGCGGTGGCCATTCTTGATCTCCTGCGGAGAAGCGCTTAGCGGGTGGCGGGAGTGGTGGTAGCGGAGGCGACATCGGTCGCGGGCGCGAGCCCGGCGGCCTTCTTCTTGTCCGCAACCCATTTGTCGAAGTCGGCCTTCGAGACCACGCGGATGCCGATCGGCATGAAGCTGTGGTTCTGGCCGCAGATCTGCGAGCACTGGCCGAAGTACAGGCCCTCTTCCTTGACGCTGATCCAGCCCTCGTTGAGGCGACCGGGGATCACCGTCTTCTTGACGCCGAAGCCGGGAACCGTCCAGCCGTGCATGCTTCCACCCTCGGCGGTGCCGATGATGCGCACCACGGTGTTGGCGGGGATCACCATCTCCTCGTCGACCGCCAGCAGGCGCGGCACCTGCGGCTTGGTCTTGGCGCGGTCGGCCTCGCTCAGCATGCGGCTCTCGATCGTGAAATCGCCCTGGTCAGGGTAATTGTACGACCAGTACCACTGGTGACCGGTGACCTTCACGGTCAGCCCCGCATCGGTCGCCTTGTCGCTGTAGTAGAGGAGGCGAAAGGAGGGAATCGCGATCACCACGAGGATCAGGATCGGGATGATGGTCCAGGCGATCTCGAGCAGCGTGTTGTGGGTGACCGTCGTCGGCGTCGGGTTGCGACCGGCATGGAAGCGCCACACGGCGTAGACCAGCAGGATCAGGACGAAGACACAGATGAGGGTGATGATCACCAGCAGCAGATCGTGCAGCGATTCCACCCGCTCCATGATCGGCGTGTAGGGCGGCGGGAAGTTCAGCTGCCAATCATGCGGCACACCGATGACTTTCTGCGCCTGGGCCGGCGCAGCCAGGCCGAATCCGGCGAGTGCCACCAACAGTCCAACGACACCCAATACACGCTTAACGACCATGCATCCGTCCCCTCGGCGGTTCAGATCCGGCAGGTATTTCCGACCCGCAAAATCGCCCGCATTTCAAACGGGTTAGTACCAGATATAGCCGTGGGTGGTAACGGGTTTTCACCCCCGGTCGGTATGTGGCGGCCAGTCGCAGCCGCGCCCGCAACAGCACACGACGCAGGTGCAGCAAACTGGTCCTGTGGCGCCCCTAAGTTGCCGCTTGTCTTTCGAAAGCCGGCCTATAAGGTCCCGCCGGCCGCGGCAAGACCGCGGATTCGCCAAAGGAAAACGTCATGCGGCTCGCCATTCTGACGCCCGTCCTTGCCGTCATTCTCATGTTCGCAGGAGCAGCCTCCGCCATGGATAAGGAAAATACCCTCTACATCGACCTCAAGGACGGCCGGGTCGTCATCGAGATGCGCCCCGACCTCGCCCCCAACCACGTCGCCCAGATCAAGAAGCTGGCGCGCGAGGGCAAGTACGACGGCGTCGTGTTCCACCGCGTGATCGACGGCTTCATGGCGCAGACCGGCGACCCGACGGGCACCGGCACCGGCGGCATGGGCGAGACGCTCAAGGCCGAGTTCTCCAAGGAGCCGCACAGCCGCGGCTCGGTCTCGATGGCCCGTACCAACGATCCGAACAGCGCCCGCAGCCAGTTCTTCATCGTCTTCAAGGACTCGAACTTCCTCGACGGCCAGTACACCGTCTGGGGCAAGGTCACGTCCGGCATGGAGTTCGTGGACAAGATCAAGAAGGGCGCGCCGGGCTCGGGCGCCGTGTCCGCGCCGGCTGACAAGATGATCAAGGTTCAGGTCGCGGCGGACGCGAAGAGCTAGGCCCCTCGCGCCCGCTCAGTCGCCTACTTGGTAACGGTGTGGAAGGCCTTGGCAATGACCTGCCAACGGCCTTCTACTTTCAGCAGCGTCAGATAGTCCGTGAAGTAGCGCGGCGGGATCTGGCACTCGACCTTGGCGAAGGCCGTCGCCGGGCCGGAAAAGTCGATCGAAACGATGCGGTCGCGCCGCTCGCTGCCGCTGTCCTTGGCCGACTTGCGGCTCTCGACCATCTTGAACCAGTCGGCGCGCGGCATGTCCGCGGCCGTGCCGTCGGGACCGGCACTGTAGAGATGCGAGGCGGGATGGAAGGCCTCGCCCAGCTTCTTCGTGTCGCCCTCGTAGAGGCCGTCAAAATAGACCTGAAGTACTTTCTCGATCTCCGCGACGTCGGAACTCATCTCGTTTCTCCCTCGTTCAAATCGCGCCGTTGGGCGCCACCAGGATCTTGCCGTTGCGCCCGCCCTTGTCGGCATGCGCCAGCGCCTCCTTGATCTTCTCGATCGGATAGACCGTGTCCACAGGGGCGTAAAGCGTACCGGCCACCACCTGCGCCGCCAGTTCCGCATAGATTTCGCGGATCCTGGCGGCGTCTCGCTTGGCGAGGCCGCGCCCCAGCATGAAACCCGTCAGCTTGATCCCACGGTAGATGAGATTGCTGCGCCCGACCCTTGGGTCTTCTCCGCTCATCGACCCATAGTGCACCACGGTGCCTTCCGTCGCGACGCAGTCGACGATGCGCCCGGTGGCGGCCCCGCCGATCGCTTCGATGCCCAGCCGGATCGCGGCGTTTCCGGTCGCCCCGGCGACGCGCTCGGCGAGATCGTCGCCGTCGACCAGCACGACATCGGCGCCCAGGGCCTTGAGCTCCTCCGCAAGCTCGGCGCGGCGCACCACGTTGACGGTGCGCAGGCCCCGCTGATGCGCCTGGACGATCAGCAGGCGCCCGACCGCCGAATTGGCGACGTTCTGGATCACCCACTCGCCGGCCGCCAGATCGACGAAATCGGACAGCATGAGGCGCGCCGTCGGCGGGTTGATGCGCACCATCGCCGCCTGGCGCAGGTCGATGCCGGGCGGCAGCGGAATGGCGTCGTCACCCTTCACCCGACGCCTCTGTGTCCAGTTCTCGCGCTGCAGATTGATGACCAGGTCGCCCGCCTTGACGTGCTTCACGGCCGATCCGACCGCGGTCACCCGGCCGACGCATTCGGCGCCGGGTGTCGCCGGCAACGGCGGCTTCAGCCGGTAGCTTCCCTTGCAGAACCACATGTCGGCGGGATTGATGGGGAATGCCAGCACGTCGAAGACGACCTCGTCGGTCGCCGGGTCGCCGACGTCCGGAACGTCGGCGCAGCGTGCCACGTCCCACGGGGTCCCGTATCGATCGATCAGCACCTGCTTCATGCCGCGCCTCCGTCCCATGGCCCGAGCACTTTGTTGGCCCGTCGATTGCTTATATGGTGCTTTGACAGGGGGTGAAATGCCGGATGGCAGCCAAGGCATTCGATGAGATGAATTCGGGCACCGACGGTTCGGTCCGTGCGCCCTATCGCGGTGTCGCCGACTGGCTGGCCCGGACCTCACCCGAACGGTTGGAGGCGACACGCAAAGAGGTCGATCTCTTCTACCGCCGGCACGGTATCACCTTCGGCGCCTATGGCGCGGCCGAAGGGTCCGAGACGACGATCCCGTTCGACATCATTCCGCGCGTCATCGCCCATGACGAGTGGCAGTTCCTGCACAAGGGCCTGTCGCAGCGCGTGCGCGCCCTCAACGCCTTCCTGACAGACGCCTATGGCCAGCGCGAAATCTGCCGCGCCGGCATCATCCCCGAAGAGCAGATCCTGATGAACGGCGAGTTCGTCGCCATGGCGCAGGGGCTGCAGCTCCCCGGCGGCGTGCACGCCCACATCGCCGGCATCGATCTCGTCCGGGTCGGCGAGAAGGATTTCTATGTCCTTGAGGACAATGTCCGCACGCCCTCCGGCGTGTCCTATGTCCTCGAGAACCGCGAGGTCATGATGCGGCTGGCCCCGGAACTGTTCGCGGCCATGAGCGTCCTGCCGGTGGCAGACTATTCCGAGGAACTGCTCGCCACGCTGCGGTCGGTGTCCTTCAGCGACGGCCATGAGCCCAACGTCGTGCTGCTGACTCCCGGCCACTACAACAGTGCCTATTTCGAACACGCCTTCCTCGCCGACGAGATGGGCATCGAACTGGTGAAGGGCTCCGACCTGTTCGTCGACGAAAGCCGGGTCTACATGCGCACCCCGCGCGGACCGCAGCGTGTCGACGTGATCTACCGCCGGGTCGACGACGCGTTCCTCGACCCGCTGGCGATGCGTCCCGACTCCTTCCTCGGCGTCGCCGGCCTGCTCGGCGCCCTGCGCGCCGGTCGCGTGAACATCGTCAACGCGCTGGGCAACGGCGTCGCCGACGACAAGTCGACCTACACCTACGTCCCCGAGATGGTGCGTTTCTATCTCGGCGAGGAACCGATCCTGCAGAACGTACCGACCTGGCGCTGCGACCGGGCCGACGACTACAAGTACGTGCTGGAGCATCTCTCCGAGATCGTCGTCAAGGAAGTGCACGGCTCCGGCGGCAAGGGCATGCTGGTCGGCCCGACCTCGAGCAAGGCCGAGATCGAGGAGTTCGCCGCGCTGCTGAAGGCACGGCCGGACAACTATATCGCCCAGCCGACGCTGGCCCTGTCCACTTGCCCCACCTTCGTGAGCCAGGGCGTCGCGCCGCGCCACGTCGACCTGCGCCCGTTCGTGCTTTCAGGCAAGAAGATCACGATCGTGCCCGGCGGCCTCACGCGCGTGGCGCTCAAGGAAGGCTCGCTGGTCGTCAATTCGAGCCAGGGCGGCGGCACCAAGGACACCTGGGTCCTGGCGCCCGACCAGGCGGACGACAGGTAGGCCCCACCGATGCTGAGCAGCACCGCCAAGAATCTGTATTGGATGGGTCGCTACCTGCAGCGCGCCAAGTCGACTGCGCGGCTGATCGAGGCGACCCAGCGGATGGCCCTGCAGTCGCGCGGCGAGGAGGCCGCCGGTGTGGCGGCGATCTTCGGCATGGAGGACGAGTTCCGCCAGAGCCAGGCCCAGGGCGAACGGCTCGCCAGCCTGATCGACTTCCTGGTGCTGGACGAGAGCAACCCCTCCTCCATCGTCAATTCGATCGGCGCG
>JAGNNA010000324.1 GCA_017990895.1 Reyranella sp. | reverse complement strand
GGGGGCTGACTCATGGGGCAATCGCCTGTTCTGCGGCAAGGCGCCGGCGGCGGATGAACTCGCTCGCCAGCAGGATGTAGGCCTGCGACCCTGCGCAGGCATTGTCGTAGATCAGCACGGGCATGCCATGAGAGGGCGCCTCGGCGATGCGGACGTTGCGCGGGATGGTCGTTCCGAACACCAGCTCGCCGTAATGCGCTCGCACGTCGGCCACCACCTGCTGACTGAGCGTCATGCGGCGATCGACCATTGTCAGGACGACGCCGAAGATGTGCAACCTGGGATTGAGTCTCTTCTTCACCCGGTCGATCGTATTGCCCAGCGCCCCGATGCCTTCGAGCGCCAGGAACTCCGCCTGGAGGGGAACCAGGACGGCGTCGACCGCGACCAACGCGTTCAGAGTCACGAGGCCGAGCGAGGGTGGGCAGTCGATCAGGACGATCGTCCAGCGCCGCCGGGCGTCGTTCCCGGGGGCCGCCAGCGCCTCGGCCAGCCGGTGCTCCCGACGGTCCAGGTCGATCAGTTCGATCTCGGCGCCGGCGAGATGGCCGGCCGCCGGCATCACGTCCAGGCCGGGGATCTGAGTCGGCCGAACAGAGGCGTCGAGCGGATTGAGGCCCAGCAGGAACTCATATGAACCGGGTGAGCGCTCATTTCTCGCTATACCTAGACCCGTGGACGCATTCCCCTGCGGATCAAGGTCTATCAAAAGGACCTTCTCACCGACAGCCGCAAGGGCTGTGGCCAGGTTGATCGCCGTCGTCGTCTTACCGACGCCGCCCTTCTGGTTGGCGATCGCGAAGATCTGCGGCGGTGTAGGGGCCGATTCTGAGGAGGACGGCGTCACGGTTGGTTACGCTCGCAAATGCTTCGGGGGAAAAGTCCCATTTCTTCTTGGCCTCGTCCACCTCTGCCTGCCAGCCCTTGCCCTTGTGGAAAAGGCAAATAGCGGTATCCATCCTGTGGCGGTCGGACCATTCAAGCAACTGGGTCAGCGGCGCCAGCGCCCTGGCCGTAACGACCTCTGCATGGGCGGGCGGCGCCACCTCGATCCGCTTGATGACGAGCTTTGGTGGCTTTGCCAACACCATCTTTCGGCTTGCTTCGCCCAGGAACGCCGCTTTCCGGGCATCGGATTCGATCATGGTGATGTCGAGGTCAGGCCTCATCGCCGCGATCACCAGCCCTGGAAAACCGCCACCACTCCCGAGATCGGCAAGAGTCTTGGCCTGAGCCGGGATCAGGGGAACGACTTGGGCCGAATCGACGATGTGCCGCTTCCAGACGCCCTCCAGGGTCGTCTTCCCGACCAGATTGATGGCCTTCTGCCACCGCTCCAAGGTCTCCACGAGAACGTCCAACTGACGGCGTGTTTCACGTGAAACATCATCAAGCAGATCTGCCATGTCACGCAGCCCGTCGGCGGACATGCTTCAGCAAGGCCACCAGCGCCGCCGGCGTAACCCCGGAAATCCGCGCCGCCTGACCCAGGGTAGCCGGCCGGTTAGACTCTAGTTTCTGCCGGACTTCCGTCGACAGGCTTCCGATCGCGCCATAGTCCAGATTAGCCGGGAGGGCCAGGGCTTCGTCCCGGCGATAGGCCGCAATGTCATCCCGCTGCCGACTGAGGTAACCCTCGTACCGGGAGTCGATCGTCAACTGTTCTGCGACTTCGGCCGATACGGATCCGAGCTCCGGCCAGAGGCCGACGAGCCGATTCCAGTCGATCTCGGGATAGGCCAGCAGATCCAGGGCCGACCGCGCAACCCCATCCTGATTGATGGGGATACCGCGCCTGGCCAGAGCCGAGGGGCTGATCTTCACGCCTCCGGCGAGAGAGCGGGCCCCCTCCATCGCCTGATGTTTCACGTGAAACATCGCGGCCCGCTCGGGTCCGACGCAACCAATCTCCAGGCCACGGGGTGTCAGACGCTGGTCGGCATTATCCGCACGGAGCCAGAGTCGATACTCGGCCCGGGACGTAAACATCCGGTAGGGCTCGGTCACGCCGAGTGAAACGAGATCGTCGATCAGGACGCCCAGATAGCCGTCGGCGCGATCCACGATGAAGGGTTTCGACAGCACCGCATTCAACCCGGCGACAAGACCCTGGGCGGCCGCTTCCTCGTAGCCGGTCGTGCCGTTGATTTGGCCAGCCATGTAGAGCCCCGGAACCCGGCGGGTTTCGAGCGTCGCGTGGAGCTCCCGCGGGTCGATGTGGTCGTACTCGATGGCATACCCCGGCCGCAGCATCTCGGCGCGCTCCAGACCGGGAATCGTCTGAAGCATCGCCAGCTGGACGTCCCTCGGCAGCGAGGTGGAGATCCCGTTCGGGTAGACGGTGAAGTCGTCCAGGCCCTCCGGTTCCAGGAAGATCTGATGGCGGTCGCGCTGACCGAACCGTACCACCTTGTCCTCGATCGACGGACAATAGCGAGGGCCAACGCTCTCGATCTGGCCGGAATACATCGGTGCCCGATGCAGGTTGGCACGGATGATCTCGTGGGTCGCCGCCGTGGTCGTCGTGATATGGCAGGGCACCTGTGGCGTCGTGATACGCCCGGTCAGGTAAGAGAATGGTCGGGGTGGGTCGTCGCCGTCCTGCTGCTCGAGCGAAGCGTAGTCGATGGTACGCCCGTCCAGCCGTGCCGGCGTTCCGGTCTTGAGACGGCCGAGCTTGAAGCCCAGTCGATGCAATGTCTGGGCGAGGGCCGTCGACGGCTCCTCGACCCCATCGCCCCGCGCCCGACCGGCTGGAATCCGGGTCTCACCCATATGGATCAGGCCGCGCAGGAACGTGCCCGTCGTCAGGATCACCCGCCCGGCGCCGATCTCCGCACCGGACTCGGTGACGACTCCGGCACACGCGCCGCTTGCATCTACAACGATATCTGCAACCGCATCAGCCCGGGTGTCGAGGTTCGCCTGCTCGACCAGCAACGCCTGGATGGCCTGCCGGTAGAGCTTGCGATCGGCCTGGGCCCGCGGTCCGCGCACGGCCGGCCCCTTCGAGAGGTTGAGGGTCCGGAACTGGATCCCGCCCCGGTCGATCGCCCGGCCCATGATCCCGTCCAGCGCATCGATCTCGCGGACCAGATGGCCCTTGCCGAGTCCCCCGATCGCCGGATTGCAGGACATCTCGCCGATCGTTTCGATCCGATGGGTGAGAAGCAGGGTGCGTGCACCAAGCCGGGCAGAAGCGGCCGCGGCCTCGCAGCCGGCATGGCCGCCACCCACCACGATGACATCATATGAAGAGGCCTGCATGCTGCGCCATTTACGCTTCCGGTCCGTGCCGGTCGAGTCCGCTCCTCTGTAGCGGACCGGCCACACAGCCCGCGTGTCGCACGCCACAGGATCGCCAAATTCTTGACGGCCGCCGTCGATGTGCCTTAACCAGTGCGCATCGACGGTCCTCCTTAACCGGAGGCTAACAGGGAATGCCGTACTGCTCCTTCGGAGCTAATCGGCAGCTGTACCCGCAGCTGTAAGCGGCGAGCGATTGCCCCAAAGTCACTGGACGAGAGTCTGGGAAGACGGGCAGGAGCCGTGACCCGCGAGCCAGAAGACCTGCCGGCGATAGCGTCGCTCTTCCGATGGACGGGACAATCCAACGGGACGGTCAACCGAGCGGTGACGCGCCTTGTGCGTGTTCTGTCTTGGGAGATCCGTCGATGACGCCGATCCGTCGAATTCTTGTCGTCCTTCCGTTCCTGGCGCCTCTCGCCACACCCGTCGTGTCACAGGCCCAGACCGAGCCGGACGCCATGATGCCCACCACGGTCGTGACCGCCGACCGCTTCCCGACCGACCCTGCCAAGGTCACCGCCAGCTACACCGTCGTCCTGCAGGAAGAGATGCAGCGACGGCAGCTTCGCAATGCCGCCGAAGTGCTGAGGACCATCCCCGGCGTCTCCGTGCAACAGTCCGGCGGCGTGGGCACACAGACTTCGGTCTTCGTGCGCGGCTCCAATTCCAACCACGTGCTGGTGCTGATCGACGGCGTCAACGTCAGCGATCCGTCGAGCGGCAACGGCGCGGTCGACTTCGGCAACTTCCTCACCGAGAACCTCGACCGCATCGAAGTCGTGCGCGGTCCGATGTCCACGATGTACGGCAGCCAGGCAATGGGCGGCGTCATCAACATGGTCACCAAGGCCGGCAAGGGGCCGATGAACGGTGCGGCCTTCACTGAACTCGGCACGCGGCTGACGAGCAACAGCGGCGCCTACGTGCGCGGTAGTGAAGGTAAATTCAATTACAACCTTAGCGTCGCCGGCACGTTCAGCCCGAACGACACGCCGGTGCCGGCCCGGTTCACGCCGAACGGCGGCTTCGTCGACATCGATCCCTATCGCAACATCACGCTCGCGGCGCGCCTCGGCTTCGAGATCAACGAGAACACCCAGTTCAACTGGTACGGCCGCTACATCGACGCCAAGGTGAACTACGACCAGGTCGGACTGGAAGATCCGAACGCCAACACCTACACGTCGCAGTTCTATACGCGCGGTGAGATCGAAGGCTCATACTTCGATGGCCGCTGGAAGCCCGTCATCGGCGTCAACTACAGCACCATCACGCGGCACGATCTCGACTATGCCAGCGTGCAGAACCCGTTTCCGTTCAACACCGACAACTGGTTCAACGGTCGACGCCTGCAGGCCGATTTCAAGAATCTCGTGAAGGTCATCGACCAGATCGAAGTCATCGGCGGCATCGATTACGACCGGCAATGGTCCTACACGAATACCGTCGGTCCCTTCACGCCCTACACGCAGTCCTGGGGAACGATGTCCCAGACCGGAATCTACGGCCAGCTCCGCCTCAATCCATTCGAAGGATTCAACCTCAACGTCGGCGGCCGTATCGACATGAACGACATGTTCGGCACCGTCGGCACCTGGCGGGCCGGCGCGTCCTACTTGTGGGCGCCGACGGACACCAAGATCAAGGCGTCGTACGGCACGGCGTTCAAGGCGCCAGCGCTGATCGAGATGTTCGGTCCCGGGCCGTTCTGCGGCGGCAACCCCAACCTGCAGCCGGAATATAGCCGCGGCTATGAAGTGGGCGTGGAGCAGGGGATCTTCGACCGCAAGGTGAAGGCCGGCGTCACCTACTTCTTCAACACCTATTCGAACCTCATCCAGTGCGCGCCGCCGACATTCGCCCTGATGCAGAACGTCGCCAACGCCCAGACCGAAGGCTTCGAGGTGACCCTGCAGATCAGCCCGGTGAAGTGGTTCGACCTCTATTTCGACTACACCCACCTGATCGCGCGCAACGTCGATGCCAACCAGCCGCTGCTGCGCCGTCCGGGCGACGTCTTCAACATCCGCGCCGAGGTGCGGCCGTGGGAGAACACCCTGTTCGGCGTCGGCGTGCTGCAGGTGAACAGCCGGTTCGACGCCAACGCCGTCACGGGCGCGATCATGACGCCGGCACCTTATACTCTAGTGCGAATCACGGCCCAGTACGACGTCATCCCATCGGTCCAGCTCTTTGCCCGCGCCGAAAACGTCCTGGATCGGGTGTATGAGGAGCCGGAAGGCTTCCAGGCGCCGTACTTCCAGGCCTTCTTCGGCGTAAAGGCCCGCTTCTGAGCGATGCGATGCTTCCGCGCCACCGGCGAAACTTGCTGCAAGTCCTCGCCGGTGGCTTAGCTTTCGCTACCGTTACCCCAGCTACTGCCGCCCCGACGACCACCATCTACTTGCTTCATTT
>JAGNNA010000036.1 GCA_017990895.1 Reyranella sp. | reverse complement strand
CCTACTACTTCGTGAACCTGATGCGCTCGAACAAGCCGGAGGATCGCGAGCTCGTGGCCAAGCTGGGCGTGGTCTTCCCGAACCAGTCCAACCGCGGCACCCACGTGAACCTGAGCGCCGGCGGCATCGCCAGGCACGCGCCGAACAAGGAAGCGGCGGTCAAGTTCCTAGAGTACCTGGTCTCGCCGCAGGCCCAGAAGTACTTTGCCGATGGCAATTCGGAATACCCGGTCGTGGCGTCGGTCGAGCTCTCGCCGGAACTCAAGGCGCTCGGCACCTTCAAGGAAGATCAGCTCAACGCCCGCGTGTTCGCGCAGAACAACGCCGAGGCGCTGAAGATCATGGACCGCGCGGGCTGGAAGTAGGGCGTCCCGACGCCGCCACCGTGCGGCTGAGAAGGATCACCGGCGCAAGCGACACGGTGACGATGAGAATGGATCCGACGGCCGCCTGAGCAAGGCGCTCGTCGGATGCAAAGCGGTAGACCCCGATGGCCAGCGTGTCGAAGTTGAAGGGCCGAATCAGCAGGGTCGCCGGAAGCTCCTTCAGGACCTCGACGAATGCGACGATGCCGGCCGTCAGCGCCGGTGCCCGCAGCATGGGCAGATGGATGCGCCACAGAACCTCGCGTGGCCTGGCACCGAGGATCCGCGCACTGGCGTCCATCGCCGGGTCGATCGCGGCAAGTCCGGGCGCGACGTTGGCCATGCCGACGGCGAGGAAGCGAACCGTATAGGCCAAGACCAGGGCGAAGGCAGTACCGCTCAGCAGCAGACCGGTCGGAACGCCGAGCAGCTGCCGCGAGAGCAGATCGAGGCCATGATCGGCAAATGCCAGCGGCAGCAGCACGCCCACGGCGATGACGGCACCTGGAATGGCGTAGCCGAGCGACGCGAAGGCGATGGTGCGGTGGAGCATTCGGTGGCGAACCAGGCGTCCAGCGTAGCTCAGGAACACGGCAAGGCCGACGATGATCGCGGCCGCCACCGTCGCGAGGAGCAGGCTGTTCAAGGCATCGCCAACGAACTGCCGGTCGCTCACCAGCACGCCGGACGACAAGGCGAGCTTTGCGAGATGTGCCGTCGGCACCACGAACCCGAGCAGAATTGGCAGGGCGCAGGCGGCGAGTGCGCCGAGGCCTGCGATCCGGCGGAGCTGCACCGGCTCGGCGACATAGCGCAGGTTCGAGGCGATCACGAACCGCGCCCGTCCGCGCGACCGGTATTCCACCGTGACGAGCGCGACCGCGATCAGGATGAGAACCATGGAAAGTTGTGCGGCGCCCTCGCGGTTTCCCATACCGTACCAGGTCCGGTAGATCGCCGTGGTGAAGGTGTGGATGCCGTAATACTGGACGGTGCCGAAGTCGGCGAGGGTCTCCATCAGGGCCAGGGCAACGCCCGCGGCGATGGCCGGGCGAGCGAGCGGCAGGCCGATGCGCAGGAACGTGCGCCACGGCCCGTTGCCGAGAATGCGGCTGGCCTCGAGCAGCGACTGCGACTGGGCCAGGAACGCAGCGCGGGCGGCCAGATAAACGTAGGGGTAGAGGACCAGCGTGAAAAGCAGGGCGACGCCCTGGGCTGAGCCGAAATTGGGGAACCAATAGTCGCCGCGGCTCCAGCCCATCGTGGCGCGCAGTGCCGACTGGACAGGGCCAGCGAAGGTCAGCAGGTCGGCATAGGCATAGCCGATGATGTAGGTCGGCATGACGAGCGGCAGCAGCAACGCCCATTGCAGCATGCGGCTTCCGGGAAACCGGCACATCGTCACGAGCCAGGCCGTGCCGGTGCCGATCACGACGGTACCGAGCCCGACGCCGATCAGCAGGACGATGGTGTTGGCCGCGATATCGCGGAGTTGCGTCTCGACCAGGTGGCGCCAGAGTTCGCCCTGGTCGCTTAACAGGCTGGAGGCGATGCCGAGCAGGGGCAGCGCGACGACAGCGGCGACGGCGACGGAGCCCAACCGCCAGATCATGGACGCACCAAAAGAAAACGCACGCCACCGCGGTGCGGTGACATGCGTTCGAAGCGCTGCGCTGTGCCTGGCGGCACGCGGATTACTTCTGGTCGGCCGGCGTTTCCTCGGTCGCAGCCTCGGCGGCCTCGCCCTCGGCAGCCTCGGCCGACCTGGCCTCGAACAGCGCGGCGGCCTGGTCGGCTGCGCGCTGTGCCGCTTCGGCGGCTTCCATGGCCGCACGCTCGGTCTCCGCGACCAGCCTGCCGCCCTTGGCGAGGAACTCGGCCTCATCGGCGGAGCGGGCGACCAGCACCGAAATCTCGACCACGACTTCCGGATGGAGGTGGATCTTGATCTTGTGCTCGCCCAGCGCCTTGATCGACCTGTCCAGTTCGACCTGGCTGCGCTCGATCTTGACGCCCTGGGCGGCAGCGCCGTCGGCGATGTCGCGCGAGGTGACCGAACCGTAGAGCTGCAGCGCCTCGGAGGCCTGGCGGATGATGGTGACCTTGAGGTCGCCCATCTTCGCGCCGACCGCCTCGGCTTCCTGGCGGCGCTCGAGGTTCTGCGCCTCGAGGACCTTACGCTGCGATTCGAAGTAGGTGATGTTGTCCTTGGTCGCGCGCAGCGCCTTCTTCTGCGGCAGGAGGTAGTTGCGGGCGAAGCCGGGCTTCACCTTCACAACGTCGCCCATCTGGCCGAGCTTCGGCACGCGTTCGAGCAGGATGACGTTCATCGGCATGATTGCGTCTCCCGACTAGGCGATGAGGTAGGGCAGGAGCGCCAGGAAGCGCGCGCGCTTGATCGCCTGGGCGAGTTCGCGCTGCTTCTTGGACGAGACCGCGGAGATGCGGCTCGGAACGATCTTGCCGCGTTCGGAAATGAAGCGCTGCAGGAGGCGGACGTCCTTGTAGTCGATCTTCGGTGCGTTGGCGCCGGAGAACGGGCAGCTCTTGCGGCGGCGGGTGAACGGACGACGCTGGGCGCTCATGCTTCTTCTCCCGTGTCAGAGGCGGGGGCGGCGCTGCCCTCGTCACCGAAGCGCGAACGCTCGCGACGCGGCGGGCGATCGCCCCAGCGGTCGCCACGATCGCCGCCCGGACGGTCGGACTTCTCGGCGCTGCGCACCATGATGGCCGACGGGGCTTCCTCGAGTTCGTCCACGCGCACGGTCATGTAGCGGATGATGTCTTCGTTGATCGACATCGTGCGCTCCAGCTCCTTCACCGCCGCCGCGGGGGCGTCGATGTTGAGCAGGGTGTAGTGACCCTTGCGGTTCTTCCTGATACGGTAGGTGAGCGAGCGCAGGCCCCAATACTCCTTCTTGGAGACGGTGCCGCCCATGCTGGTGACCAGTTCGGAGAACTGGGCGGTCAGAGCCTCCACCTGCGTCGTCGCAACGTCCTGACGCGCAATGAAGACATTCTCGTAGAGTGCCATGTAGATTAGGCTCCTTATGGCTGTTAGCGACCCGGAGTTCCGAAGAACCGCCCGGATCTAGCCGCCCCACGCGGAATGCACCGGGGCGGCAAGGAGATCGGGACCGACTGAGGCCCCGAAGAGGCGCGGTTATACAGGCAAGCGGCCTGAAAGCAAGTATTCCCCGCGCGGCTTGACTGCATTCGTTACCCCGGTATGACTGCCGCAATTCAAGCCGAAATCAGGGGAAAACGCGCATGAGTCGGGCTTTTGTCTTTCCGGGACAGGGATCGCAGGCCGTCGGCATGGGAGCCGACCTCGCCGGCGCCTTTGCCACCGCCCGGGAGGTATTCGGCGAGGTCGACGAGGCGCTGAAGCAGAATCTGTCGAAATTGATGCGTGAGGGGCCGGAGAGCGACCTCGTCCTAACCGAGAACGCCCAGCCCGCCCTCATGGCTGTGAGCGTCGCGATCACCCGGATTCTGGAAAAGGACGGAGGTAAGCCTCTGTCGTCGCTCGCGGCCTATGTCGCGGGCCACTCGCTCGGCGAATATTCGGCTCTGGCCGCCGCCGGCGCCTTGACGCTCCCGGATGCCGCCCGTCTCCTGAAACTGCGCGGCCAGTCGATGCAGAAGGCCGTGCCGGTCGGCATCGGTGCGATGGCGGCCCTGCTCGGGATCGAGCTGGAGGCGGCCCAGGACGCCTGCAAGGAAGCGGCCCAGGGAGAGGTCGTCGCGGTCGCAAACGACAATGGCGGCGGCCAGATCGTCGTGAGCGGACATAAGGAAGCGGTCGAGCGGGCCATCGAGGCCGCCAAGTCGCGAGGCTGCAAGCGCGGCATGATGCTGCCAGTTAGCGCCCCCTTCCATTGCCCGCTGATGCAGCCGGCCGCCGACGCCATGAAAGTCGCGCTGGAGGAGGTCGTGCTGACGCCTCCTCGCGTTCCGCTCGTGTCCAATGTGCTTGCGTCCGAAATCACCGACCCGGCTTCCATCAAGCAGAGGCTTGTGGAACAGGTCACCGGTCTCGTCCGTTGGCGCGAAAGCGTCCAGTATATGAAGACAAAGGGCGTCGATGCGCTGGTCGAGTGCGGCACCGGCAAGGTCCTGTCGGGGCTCGTGAAGCGCATCGACAAGGAGATGACTGGCCTGGCGCTGAACACGCCGTCCGACATCGAAACCTTCCTGAAGACGGCATAAGGAGAGATTGCCATGTTCGATCTGACCGGCAAGGCAGCTCTCGTCACCGGCGCGTCCGGCGGCATCGGCGGCGCGATCGCGCGTGCGCTCCACGGGCAGGGCGCGACCGTAACGCTTTCGGGAACCCGCGCCGAGGCGCTGGAGCAGCTCAAGGCCTCGCTGGGCGACCGCGCGCACGTCGTGGCCGCCCGAATGGACGACGCCGCCGACATCGACCGGCTCGCGAAGGAAGCGGAAGCCGCGATGGGTGGCAAGCTCGACATCCTCGTGAACAATGCCGGCATCACCCGCGACAACATCTCGATGCGCATGAAGGACGAGGAATGGGAGAAGGTCCTGCAGGTGAACCTGACCGGGACATTCCGCCTGACCCGTGCGGCGATGCGCGGGATGATGAAGCGGCGCTTCGGCCGGGTCATCAACATCACCTCGATCGTGGGCGTCACGGGCAATCCGGGGCAGGCGAACTATGCGGCGGCCAAGGCCGGCCTGATCGGCATGTCGAAGTCGCTGGCGCAGGAACTGGCGTCGCGGGGAATCACCGTGAACTGCCTGGCGCCCGGTTTCATTGCCACGCCGATGACCGACGTGCTGACCGACGACCAGAAAAAAGCCATTCTGGGACGTGTTCCTGCCGGCCGTCTGGGTACGCCCGAAGAGATCGCAGCCGGCGTGGTCTATCTCGCGAGCGACGAGGCCGCCTATGTCACCGGTCAGACGCTGCACATCAACGGCGGGATGGCGATGATCTGAGGCTCAGGCATACAAGTGCCTGATTCTGTGGGCTTTTCGGACCTAGCCAATGGCCCGGGAGCTATGTTAAGAGCCCGGCATTCGCCAACCCCCTGGCGACCGGAATTTGTTGGATACACGGGAAGGACAAGACAATGAGCGATATTGCCGAGCGCGTTAAGAAGATCGTCGTCGAGCATCTCGGCGTCGAGGCCGCGCAGGTCAAGGAAGAGGCCAAGTTCATCGACGATCTCGGCGCGGACAGCCTCGACACGGTCGAGCTGGTGATGGCGTTCGAGGAAGAATTCGGCATCGAGATTCCTGACGACGCGGCGGAGAAGATCCAGACCGTCGGCGACGCCATCGGCTTCATCAAAGGCACCGCGAAGTCCTGATCCTCACCGGTTCCTGGACGAGGAAAGGCGGACGATGAGGCGTGTTGTCGTAACCGGTATGGGTATGGTGACGCCGTTGGGTGACGGCGTCGATACGAACTGGCGCCGCCTCATGGCGGCCGAGTCCGGCATCCGGTCGATCCAGGCTTTCGATACCTCGGACCTCGCGACCAAGATCGCGGGCGAGGTGCCCCAGGGCGACAAGGCAAGCGGCCACTTCAACGTGGACGATTACCTTGCGCCCAAGGAGCAGCGGAAGCTCGACAAGTTCATCATTTTCGGCATCGCGGCCGCCCAGCAGGCGGTCGAGGATTCCGGCTGGATGCCGCAGGACGAGGAAGGTCTCAATCGGACCGGCGTCATGATCGGCTCCGGCATTGGTGGTCTGCAGACGATCTACGAGACGTCGCTGATCCTGAAGGAGCGGGGCCCCCGCCGCGTCAGCCCCTTCTTCATTCCCTCGGCGCTCATCAATCTCGTGTCGGGGCAGGTTTCGATCAAGTACGGCTTCAAGGGCCCGAACCATGCCGTCGTGACGGCCTGTGCCACCGGCGCGCACGCGATCGGCGATGCCGCCCGGCTGATCCAGTACGAGGACGCCGACGTCATGGTGGCGGGCGGCGCCGAAGCCGCGATCTGCCGGATCGGCATCGCGGGCTTCAACGCCTGCAAGGCGCTGTCTACAGACTTTAACGATACGCCTACGCAGGCCTCGCGTCCCTGGGACAGGCGGCGTGACGGCTTCGTGATGGGCGAGGGCGCGGGCTGCCTCGTGCTCGAAGAGTACGAGCACGCCAAGAAGCGCGGCGCCAAGATCTATGCCGAGATTCTGGGCTACGGCCTGTCGGGTGATGCCTATCATATCACGGCTCCGTCCGAGGACGGCGACGGTGCCATGCGCGCCATGAAGGCCGCATTGAAGCGCGCCAATCTCGGCACCGACCAGATCGACTATGTTAATGCGCACGGCACATCGACGATGGCCGACGTGATCGAGTTGGGTGCAGTCAAGCGCACCTTCGGTCAGGAAGTCTACAGTCTGTCGATGTCGTCGACCAAGTCGGCCACCGGCCATTTGCTGGGGGCCGCCGGCGCGATCGAGGCGATCTATGCGATCAAGTCACTGATCGACCAGGCCGTTCCGCCGACCCTCAATCTCGACGAGCCGGACGAGGGCTGCGACATCGATCTCGTGCCGAAGCAGGCCAAGCAGCGCAAGGTCCGCCACGCGCTGAGCAACTCGTTCGGCTTCGGCGGCACCAACGCGTCCCTGATCGTCGGACCCGTCTGATATCTTTCTGAGGAGCTGAGTCATGCTCAGCTACTTCCGCTGGGTTCTCTTCTTCGTCGCGCTGTTCGTCACCCTGATGGGCGGTTCGATCTATGTCGGCCATGTCATCCTGACGGCCCAGGGACCGCTCGAGCAGACCAAGAACGTCGTGATCCCGCGCGGCGCGGGACCGGCCACCATGTCCAAGCTGCTGCAGGAGGAGGGGGTCATCGCCCATCCGCGCCTGTTCCGAGTGGCGCTGATGATCGATCCCTCGCCCAAGCCCATCAAGGCAGGCGAGTACGAGGTGCCGGCCCATACTTCGATGCAGGCGCTCGTGGAACTCCTGCAGTCGGGCAAGGTGGTGCAGCGTCGCCTGACGATTCCAGAAGGCATGACGACTCCTGAAGTCCTTGAACTCGTTCGCAAGACCGAGGCGTTGACCGGCGACATCACGCTCGACGTGAGGGAAGGCGACCTTCTGCCGGAAACCTACTTCTATTCGCGCGACGACACGCGCGACGGGCTGCTGATGCGCATGAAGGAGGCGATGGAGAAGACGCTCGACGAGGCGTGGCGCAAACGCGCGGCCGGGCTGCCGCTCGCCAACAAGCGCGAGGCGCTGATCCTGGCGTCGATGGTCGAGAAGGAGACGGCCGTGCCGTCCGAGCGCACCCGGGTGGCAGCTGTGTTCATCAACCGCCTGCGCCGGCGCATGAAACTCGAGAGCGATCCCACCACCATCTACGGCCTGACCGAGGGCAAGGCGCCGCTTGGCCGTGATCTGACGCGCGCCGACTTGCAATCCAACACGCCGTTCAACACCTATGTGATCACGGGCCTGCCGCGCGGGCCCATCTGCAACCCCGGACGCGCTTCGATCGTGGCGGCGACCAATCCGGCGCGCGACCGGTCGCTCTTCTTCGTGGCCGACGGACAGGGCGGCCATGCCTTTGCCCTGACGCTGCCCGAGCACAATCGCAACGTCGAGCGCTGGCGCCAGATCCAGCGCGAGCGGGCAGAATCCCAATCCCAGACGCAGCCGCAAGCACCGGCGCCCCAGGCGCCGCCGGCCACCCGGCAGTAGGTCATGCCGGCGATTCTGCTGGCGCTTCTGGTCCTGGCGGCGATCGCGCTCGTCATCGCCTGGTTCCTGCGGACCAACCCGTCGTCGATGGCGCGGGCGATGAGGATCGTCATGGTGATCCTGGGCGGCATCGGCGTCGGCGGGATGCTCATTTTCGGCCTGCGCTTCCTGCCAGGCCTGTTGCCGGAGCTGATGGGACTGGCGGGTGTGGTCATCACCGCCCTGGTGGCGCGGGCCGTCAGGAATCGCCCATCCGGTGGGTTCAGCACGCCGGGAACCGGACAGCGCACCGAGGTCAATACGACCTACCTGAAGGCGTGGATCGACCATGCGACCGGCGATGTCGGCGGCACGGTGCTGGCAGGCCGTTTTGCCGGACGTTTCCTCGATCGGCTGACGGAGTCCGAGCTTCTGGAACTCCAGGTGGAATGCGCCTCGGATGCCGATTCGCTTCGGGTCCTCGAAGCCTATCTCGACCGCCGGCTGGGCGCCGACTGGCGCAACGCGCAGCACACGCCGCCGCCCCGCGGTCCGCGCACCGACATGACACGTGAAGAGGCGCTGGCGGTGCTGGGGCTGACCGAAGGGGCCAGTGTCGATGACATTCGCGCGGCCCACCGGCGACTGATCCAGCGCATGCATCCCGATGTCGGCGGAACGGCCGACCTCGCCGCGCGCATCAATCGCGCCAAGGACGTGCTCCTGGGTGGATGACCTTGCCAGAGCGCGCGCTGACATGGCATCAAACGCAGCCCGTGAGCCTCTGCCACGGTCCCGTCAAATCATTGATTTTAATGTGCAATCCTGGCGTTGAAAGAGGTCGATAAGCATGGCCCAGCGTGTCCGTAAAGCCGTCCTGCCAGTCGCCGGTCTGGGCACCAGGTTCCTTCCGGCAACGAAGGCCATGCCGAAGGAGATGCTGACCGTCGTGGATCGACCGCTGATCCAGTATGCGGTCGAGGAATGCCTTGCCGCCGGCATCGAGGAATTCGTTTTTGTATCGGGGCGCAACAAGGGCGCGCTGGAGGACCACTTCGATCACGCCTACGAACTCGAGGCGACCCTCGAGCAGCGCAAGAAGGCCGCGGAGCTGAAGCAGACGCAAGCCGCCACGATCAAGCCGGGCAACGCCATTTTCACGCGCCAGCAGAAGCCGCTCGGTCTGGGCCATGCAGTGTGGTGCGCGCGGCACTGGATCGGCAATGAGCCGTTCGCGGTCCTGCTGCCGGACGAATTGACGATCGACACGCCGAGCTGCATCGGGCAGCTCGTCCAGGCGCACGAGAAGACCGGCGGGAGCGTGGTCGCGGTGATGGAAGTGCCACGTGAGCAGACCAAGAGTTACGGCATCGCAGCGGTCAGGAACGAGAGCGGCAATCTGTCAGAGATCACCGGCATGGTGGAGAAGCCGAAGCCCGAGGAAGCGCCTTCCAACCTGGCGCTGATCGGCCGCTACGTTCTGTTGCCGGAAGTCTTCGATCACCTCGACAGGCACGAGGCCGGAGCCGGTGGCGAAATCCAGCTCACGGACGCCATGGCCAGAATGCTCGGCCAAAGCCCGTTCCATGCGCTGCGCTATGCCGGTCAGCGCTATGATTGCGGCAGCCGCCTCGGCTTCCTCGAAGCCAATGTCGCCGTGGCCCTGCATCGACCCGATACCAGTGCGGACACGCGCGCCCTTCTGGCCCGCATGCTGAAAGGCTGAGTCGATGCGTATAGCGATGATCGGTTCCGGGTACGTGGGGTTGGTGTCCGGGGCCTGCTTCGCTCACTTCGGGCACGATGTTTTCTGCGTCGACAAGGATGCGGGGAAGATCGAGCGGCTGCTGAAGGGCGTGATGCCGATCTACGAGCCCGGGCTCGACAAGCTCGTCGCTGACAATGTGGAGGCGGGTCGTCTCAAGTTCGGCACCGATCTTGCGGCTGCGGTGGGGGATGCCGACGCGGTGTTCATCGCGGTGGGGACGCCGACGCGTCGGGGCGACGGGCATGCGGACCTGACGTACGTGTACGCGGCGGCGGCGGAGATCGCGCGGGCGATCCGGGGCTACACGGTGGTGGTGACGAAGTCGACGGTGCCGGTGGGAACGGGTCGCGAGATCGCACGGATCATCGGGGAGGCGCGTCCGGTGGGCGAGTTCGACGTGGCGTCGAACCCGGAGTTCCTGCGCGAGGGGGCGGCGATCGAGGACTTCATGAAGCCGGACCGGGTGGTGATCGGGGTGGAGAGCGATCGGGCGCGGGACGTGATGTCGGGGATCTACCGTCCGCTGAACCTGATCCAGACGCCGATGGTGTTCACCAACATCGAGACGGCGGAGGTGACGAAGTACGCGGGCAACGCGTTCCTGGCGACGAAGATCACGTTCATCAACGAGATCGCGGACCTGTGCGAGAAGGTGGGCGCGGACGTGCACGACGTGGCGCGGGGGATCGGGCTGGACGGCCGCATCGGGCGGAAGTTCCTGCACCCGGGTCCGGGGTTCGGGGGCTCGTGCTTCCCCAAGGACACGCTGGCGCTGGCCTACACGGCGCGCGAGGCGAATGCGCCGCAGACGATCGTCGAGCAGGTGATCGAGGTGAACAACGGCCGCAAGAAGAAGATGGCGCGGAAGGTCATCGATTTCTGCGGCGGCTCGGTGTCGGGTCTGACGGTCGGGGTGCTGGGTCTGACATTCAAGGCCAACACCGACGACATGCGGGATGCGCCGTCGCTGGACATCGTGCCGGCGCTGCAGACGGCGGGGGCGAAGGTGGTGGCGTTCGATCCCGAGGGCATGACGGAGGCGGGGCACCTGCTGAAGGGCGTCGTCTTCGCCAAGACTGCCTACGAGGCAGCGACGGGCGCCGACGTGCTGGTGGTGATCACCGAGTGGCACGAGTTCCGCGGCCTCGACCCGCGCCGCCTCAAGGAGGCGATGCGCCAGCCGCGCATCGTCGACCTGCGCAACATCTTCGACCCCAGGGAAATGCGTTCCCTCGGTTTTGCCTACGAAGGCGTCGGCCGCCCCGGTCTGCGCGCGTGATACTTCCCGACGATCCTCTTCCGGAGTCCAATACATGAGCCAGACGGCGCACAAGTTCGATCCGAGCATCCTGCGTGAGTACGACATCCGTGGCATCGTGGGCGGCACCGTGCACGCCGCCGATGCACGGGCCATCGGTCGTACGCTGGGCACGCTCGTGCGCCGCAAGGGCGGCAAGCGCGTGGCGCTGGGGTACGATGGCCGGCTGAGTTCTCCGGAACTGGCAGCCGCCTGCATCGAGGGTCTGACCGCGGCGGGGATCGACGTGGTCGACATCGGCCTCGCGGCGACGCCGATGCTGTACTTCGCCGTTTATCATCTCGAGACGGACGGCGGCATCCAGATCACCGGATCGCACAACCCGCCCGACTACAACGGCTTCAAGATGATGATGGGCAAGAAGTCGTTCTTCGGCGCCGACATCCAGACGCTGGGCGCGATGGCCGGCAAGGGCGATTGGGAGACGGGACAGGGCAAGGTCGAGAAGCGCTCGATCCTCGCCGACTATGCGGCACGCCTGCTGCGCGACGTGAAGCCCGGCAAGAAGCTCAAGGTCGCCTGGGACACCGGCAATGGTGCCGTCGGCGTGTCGATCCGCGCCGTCGTCGACAAGCTCGAAGGCGAACACTTCATCCTCAACGAGAAGGTCGACGGCACTTTCCCGTCCCATCATCCGGATCCGACCGTGCCGAAGAACCTCGAGCAGCTGATTGCCGAGGTGGAGAAGCAGGGCTGCGATCTCGGCATCGCCTTCGACGGCGACGGCGACCGGATCGGCGCCGTCGATGGCAAGGGCCGCATCCTGTGGGGCGACCAGCTCCTGGTCCTGTGGTCGCGCGACGTGCTGAAGAACAAGCCCGGCGCCACCATCATCGCCGACGTGAAGGCCAGCCAGGTGCTGTTCGACGAGATCGCCAAGGCCGGCGGCCAGCCGATGATGTTCAAGACCGGCCATTCGTTGATCAAGAGCAAGATGGCGGAGGTCGGCGCGCCCCTCGCCGGCGAAATGAGCGGACACGTGTTCTTCGCCGACACCTTCTACGGCTTCGACGATGCGCTCTACTGCGGCCTGCGCCTCCTCAACATCGTGGCGAACGCCAGGGAGAGCCTGGCGGAGATGCGCGACGGGCTTCCCCAGCCGGTCAACACGCCCGAGCTGCGCTTCGACTGCCCGGACGACCAGAAGTTCGGGGTCGTGGAGAAGGTCAAGGCCAAGCTGCAGAAGGACGGCGCCAGGTTCTCCGATATCGACGGCGTGAGGGTAAGCACCAAGGACGGCTGGTGGCTCCTGCGGGCCTCCAATACCCAACCCGTGCTGGTCGCGCGCTGCGAGGCGGCCGACGATGCCGGTCTCGAGCGGCTGATGGCGGACCTCAAGGCCGCCCTGGCGGCGTGTGGCGTGGAGCTTCCGGACGACGCCTCGTCCGGCCATCACTGATGCGTTTCTTCTTCTACGGCACGCTGCTCGATCGCGACGTGACGGCACTGGTCCTGGGACGGCGACTGCCGCCCCAGGCCTATACGGCGGCAAGCCTGCCGGGACATGCGCGGCGGAGGGTGCAGGGGGCGACCTATCCCATCGTCATCGCCGATCCGTGCGGCGAGGTGCCTGGCGCGATCGTGGGCGGTCTCAGCGCCCGTGACGTTGCGCACCTCGCGGCGTACGAGGGGCCCGGCTATCGCGTCGTGCCGCTCAGGGTAAAGGTGCGGGGCAGGATGACCGAAGTATCGGTCTTCGAGCCCGTACAGTCGCGACTAAAGCCCAGCCGGAATCTATGGGACCTGACGCTCTGGCAGCGCCGTCACAAACGATCGTTCGTGGACCGGCTCAGGCGAGCCCTCAGCGTGCACCCGGCGTATTCCACGCCGTGACCTGGAGCGCCGAACAGTAGACCTTCCGCTTTTCGAGGCGCTTGCAGCCTTCGACGGCCTGATCCTGCGAGAGGTTGATCAGCCGTGCGCGATGGAACACGCGGTTCGCCATCTGCACCTCGTCGACGATCGCCGAGGCCGAGCGCGCGTCGGGCAGCGCCGCGGTCGCCCGCTCGAGGGCTGCCTGGGCTGCCTGCGGCTCGCTGAACGATCCAACCTGGATCACCCAGCTTCCGAGCGCGGGCGTGTCCGGCGCTGCGGGTGGCGCAACTGGCGGAGCCGCCGTGAAGGCCGCGGGGGCAGCCGCTGTCGCCGGGGCGGGCGGAACGAAGCCCGCATATTTGGGACTGACCTGCTTGGACGGGGCGGCAGGCGGACGATAGGCCTCGGCGAAGCCGGCACCTGGATCGAACTGCGCGGCGGTGTAGCGCGCCGATGGCGGTTTGCGCACCGACGTCCAGGGCGAGAGCTGCATGGCCGCCGCAAGCGTGAACCCGCGATCCATCAGGGCGGCCATCGTACGGTCACGCTGGGCGGCGCTCGTGCCCCCCATGACGACGCCGATCAGGCGGCGGTTGTCGCGCACCGCCGACATCACGAGATTGAATCCCGAAGCGTTCGTGTAGCCGGTCTTCAATCCGTCGGCGCCGTCGTAATTGCCGAGCATGCGATTGTGGTTTTCGAGGGTGCGCCCGCGGTAGGCATAGCTCTGCACCGAGAAGATTGCGTAGTAGTGCGGGTAGTCGCGCAGCAACGCGTTGGCGAGCTTCGCAAGGTCACGGGCCGTGGTGACCTGTTCGCTGTTCGGCAAGCCCGATGCATTGCGGAACACCGTCGAACTCATGCCGAGCTGCCGGGCCTTCTGCGTCATCAGGCGGGCGAAGGCCTCCTCGCTGCCGGCAAGACCCTCGGCCAGCAGGACGGCCGCATCATTGGCCGAGCGCGTGACCAGCGCCATCGTGGCGTCGCGTACATTTACAGTGCCGCCAGGAGTCATGCCCATCTTGGTGGGCGGCGCGTTCAGGGCATTGACCGATACCGGCAGCCCGTCACCGAGCGACAGCCGGCCTGAGTCGAGGGCCGAGAAGGTGAGGTAGATCGTCATCAGCTTGGTGAGCGACGCTGGATGACGAAGATCATCCGCGTGATCGGAGGCCAGTTCCCGGCCGCTGGTCGCATCCACGATCAGATAGGCATCCTTCGCGGTGACGCCCGGATTGGCCACCCAGGACGACGACGCAGGGCGAGGGGAGACTTTGGCGCGCGCCTTGGCGGGCGGCGCGGCGCGCTTGACCGACTTCGATTTGGTCTGGGCGTCAACCGGGGATGGCGCGAGCGAGGCACCCAGAAAAAGAATGCTGACAGCCAGCCAAGAAAAGCCGACCGCAATTCGCCTGAGGGGAAAAATCATTGCGAATACGCCACACGCGAAATCGGATTCTTGTGCTCATCCAATAGGTTATGAGCCGTTGCTTGAACATTACTAAAGTTTGTGGTCCGGTGCAACTTTGTCATGCCGTTCTGCTGCCCCAGTTGGTCAGGAATATGCTTGTGTTCGCGTTGGGAGGCTTGATGAGGGCTCTTTTGCTGGCGCTGGTTGTTCTGGGTGCCGTCACGACGGCGCCCGCAATGGCGCAGCGGGCGGACCGCAACGTCGACCTGCCGGTCGTGCGCAGTTTTCACTGGTTCGATTTCGTCGCTGCCAACGACATCAAGGATGCCTGTGTACCCGGAGGCAGGAGCCGACTGAGGCTCGTCTACAACGCCCTCTGGGAGGAACAGGTCCGCGTCTACGAAATCTACCTTCAGCCGGACGGTGTGGCCGGCCTGAACATCGGCGTGCTGGAGGGGCAGGGCTACGCCACGCCGGGCATCACCAACATGCTGATCTCCAACCCGAGAGACATATTCGCGCCGTGGAGCATGAAGGGCGGCCAACGCATCCTGACCGGGGACGAGACCCGGGAACTGCTCGGGCTGCTGGACGAGAGCCGCGCCTTCGGTCCGCCAAAGGATGGAATGCGCCTGCCCGACAACGACTTCTGGTGGACCGTCGCCTCGTGCCGCAACGGCGTCTGGGGGTTCCAAGCCTATCACTATCCGACCGACGGATTTGTGAAAGTGAAGTTCTCGGCCAGGCTGTTCTCGTGGGACAAGGTACCGATCCCGGTCAATCCGCCCCGCAAGCTGGAGCCCGCGGAACTTCGTCGCGACTGGAATGCGCCGCTCCAGCGCGCCCGCGCCGATCGCTGGATGCTGGTCGTTGGAAAGGACGGCCTCCGGCCGAGGTAGCGGAACCCGCAACGCTACCTATATAATTCACGGGTGGCTTGTTTCTGGAGTGTGACGACGACAATGGATTTTCTGCGCAACGCAGGCGAATGCCGGCTCGGCGGAGCGGGCGAGCCGCCCCAGCAGCCGCCGGGTGGGCCCCCGCAGCAGCCGCCGCGGCGTGACGATGGCGAAGGTGGGGACGATGGTCGTACCGGCGCGCTGACGCTTACGCGTACGCGTACGAAGAAGCCCTCGATGTACAAGGTCCTGATGCTGAACGACGACTACACTCCGATGGAGTTCGTGGTCGACGTGCTGCAGAACATTTTCCAGAAGAATCGCGAAGAGGCGACCGAGGTCATGCTCCACGTCCATCAGAAGGGCGTCGGCGTCTGTGGCGTCTACACCTACGAGATCGCCGAGACGAAGGTGACGCAAACGGTGGATTACGCCCGCAAGAACCAGCACCCTCTCCAGTGCACGTTGGAGAAAGAGTAACGGCAACCGCCCGTAGTTCGTTTTTCCTGTCGAGGTGTTTCGATGTCCATGTTGTCCAAGAACCTCGAGAAGTCCCTGCATCGCGCCTTCGGACTTGCCGGCGAGCGACGCCATGAATATGCGACGCTGGAGCATCTGCTGCTGGCGATGACGGAGGACGAGGACGCGGTCCCCGTCCTCAAGGCCTGTGGCGTCGACATCGATCGACTGCGGCACGATCTCGAAACCTTCGTCGACAATCGCCTCAAGGGCATCATCACGCAAAACTCGAGCGAACCGCTGCCGACCGCGGGATTCCAGCGCGTCGTCCAGCGCGCCGCGGTGCACGTGCAGTCGTCCGGTCGCAACGAGGTCACCGGGGCCAACGTGCTGGTCGCGCTCTTCTCCGAGCGCGACAGTCATGCCGTCTCGTTCCTCGAGAACCAGGGCATGACGCGTCTCGACGCGGTCGACTACATCAGCCACGGCAAGGCCAAGGTGCCGGGCCGCGCCCGCACGCGCCGCGTGACCGGCTCGGAAGAGGAGGCGGGCGGTGAGTCTTCCGCCAAGCAGGGCAACGAGGCACTGGCGGCCTACTGTGTCGATCTCAACCAGAAGGCCCGTGAGGGTCGCGTCGATCCGCTGATCGGCCGCGAGCATGAGGTCGAGCGCACCATCCAGGTTCTGTGCCGCCGCACCAAGAACAACCCGCTCTATGTCGGCGAGCCCGGTGTCGGCAAGACGGCGATCGCCGAGGGGCTCGCCCGGAAAATCGTCGACGGCGAGGTGCCGGAGGTCTTGAAGGAGTCGATCATCTACTCCCTCGACATGGGCGCGCTGCTGGCCGGCACTCGATATCGCGGCGACTTCGAGGAGCGCCTCAAGGCCGTCCTGGGCGAGCTCAAGAAGAAGCCGAACTCGGTGCTCTTCATCGACGAGATCCACACGATCATCGGCGCTGGCGCGACCTCCGGCGGCTCGATGGACGCGTCGAACCTGCTGAAGCCGTCACTGCAGTCGGGCGATCTGCGCTGCATCGGCTCGACGACCTACAAGGAGTACCGCAACTACTTCGAGAAGGATCGCGCGCTGGTCCGCCGCTTCCAGAAGATCGATGTGCCTGAGCCCACGATCAGCGATGCGGTCGAGATCATGAAGGGGCTGAAGCCGGTGTACGAGAAGCACCATCACGTGAGCTTCACCGACGACGCCATCAAGGCGGCCGTCGAGCTGTCGGCGCGCTACATCCACGACCGCAAGCTGCCGGACAAGGCGATCGACGTGATCGACGAGGTCGGCGCGGCCCAGATGCTGCGCGCTCCCGACAAGCGCAAGACCACGATCGAGGTCGCCGACATCGAGGACATCGTGGCCAAGATCGCCCGCATTCCGCCGAAGGCCGTCTCCAAGGACGATACCGAGCTGCTGCGCACCATCGACCGCGACCTGAAGACGGTCGTGTTCGGCCAGGATCACGCGATCGACCAGCTCGCCGCGTCGATCAAGCTGGCGCGTGCCGGCCTGCGCTCGCCGGAGAAGCCGATCGGCAGCTATCTGCTGGCCGGCCCGACCGGCGTCGGCAAGACCGAGGTGACGCGCCAGCTCGCGCGCCTCCTCGGCCTCGAGGTCGTCCGCTTCGACATGTCGGAATACATGGAACGGCACAGCGTCTCGCGCCTGATCGGCGCCCCGCCGGGCTATGTCGGCTTCGATCAGGGCGGCCTGCTCACCGACAAGGTGAACCAGCATCCGCATTGCGTCGTGCTTTTCGACGAGATCGAGAAGGCCCATCCGGACGTCTTCAACGTCCTGCTGCAGGTGATGGACTACGGCAAGCTCACCGACCACAACGGCCGGACGGTGGACTTCCGCAACGTCATCCTTTGCATGACGACCAATGCGGGTGCCGCCGACATCGCCAAGCCGGCGCTGGGTTTTGGCCGCGAGCAGCGGCACGACGAGGACAACGACGCGATCAATCGCATGTTCGCGCCGGAGTTCCGCAACCGCCTCGACGCCATCATCAAGTTCGCCAGCCTGGGTCCGGAATCGATGGGCAGGGTCGTCGACAAGTTCGTCGCCGAACTCGAGGTTCAGCTCGCCGACCGCAAGGTCTTCATCGAGCTGACCGACGGTGCACGCCGCTGGCTGGCGGAGAAGGGTTACGACAAGCTGTTCGGCGCCCGGCCGCTCGCCCGCGTGATCCAGGAATACGTGAAGAAGCCGCTGGCGGAGGAGGTGCTGTTCGGCAAGCTCTCCGACGGCGGCACGGTCCGAGTCGACACGGATGGGGCAGGCGAAGCGGCCAAGCTCACCTTCACCTTCCTGCCGCCTGAGCGCGGCGCGCTGCCGCCGGCCAGCCAAGAACCGGTGCTCGCCGAATAGTGAGCGCCTTCAAGCCTCTTTGGATCGCCTTCCGCGCCGCGGTGCTCGCCACCGCGGTGTTCTGGGTGGTCCTGTTCCTCGTCGACAAGATCGGCTGGCAGGCGCCGCTCGGGCTCACCGAGCAACTCGTCTTCTTCGTCGTTTTCTTCTTCGGCGTCCTGATGGCCAAGTAGGCCGTCAGGACTCGTTTTCCTTCCGGAACGGCGAGTACTGCATCAGCCCCTCGATCTCCTGCTGCACGGCAGGCCGCTCGCGCTTGAGGTAATCTTCCACGGCGCGGCGGAAGCCGGGATCGACGATCCAGTGGGCTGAGTAGGTCGGCACCGGCAGATAGCCGCGCTGGATCTTGTGGTCGCCCTGGGCGCCGGCCTCCACTCGTGCCAGCCCGTGCGCGATCGCAAAGTCGATGGCCTGGTAGTAGCAGGCCTCGAAATGCAGGAAGGCGTGACTCTCGAGGCAGCCCCAGTAGCGTCCGTAGAGTGTGTCGTCGCCCTTGAGGTTGAGGGCGCCGCCGACCGGACGGCCATCGGCCTCGGCTAGCACGAGCACGACCTTGTCGGCCATGGTCGCACCCAGGATGTCGAAGAAAGACCGCGTCAGGTAGGGCGTGCCCCACTTGCGTCCGCCCGTATCCATGTAGAAGGCGAAGAAGGCATCCCAGTGCTCGGGCCGGATGTCGTCGCCGGTGAGCGTATGGATGACGAGGCCCTCGCGCCGCACGGCCTCGCGCTCCTTCCGGATCGCCTTGCGCTTGCGCGAGGAGAGGGCACCCAGGAAATCGTCGAACGTCCGGTAGCCGTCATTGCTCCAGTGATATTGCTGCCCCAGCCGAAGCAGCCAGCCGCGCTCCCCGAACCGCTTCCACTCCTCTTCGGTGCAGAAGGTGGCATGGACCGAGCTGATGTTGTTGTCGTTGGCGATCTTGGCCAGCATGTCGATCAGGGCGTCCCGAACGCCATCCGCGAGCGGGCCCGGCCGCGCGAACAGGCGCGGACCGGGGACCGGCGTGAACGGCACGGCGACCTGGAGCTTGGGATAGTAGCGGCCGCCCGCGCGTTCCAGCGCCTGGGCCCAGCCATGGTCGAAGACGTATTCGCCCTGCGAATGGCTCTTCATGTAGAGCGGCGCGGCGCCGTGGAGAGTCCCGTCGTCCGACTCGGCCACCAGATACTGGGGCTGCCAGCCGGTGCGCCGGCCCACGGATTTCGAGTCTTCCAGTGCCTTCAGGAAGCGGTAGCTGAGGAAGGGGTTTCCTGCCGAGCCCGGGGCGAGCGCGCAGGCATCCCACTGGGCGGCGTCGACCGCTGCAAGCGAATCGATGATGCGAAGGCCGATCGTGGGGGCGTCATCCGGCATGGGCACAGCATAGCGCGAATCGTGCCAGCACGATGGCCAATCCACGATGGCCAATCGGTGCCGTCCATACTACTCGGCGGGCTTGTGGTCGCGAGCCACCTGGTCGGGCGAGCGGCTGAAACGGCGGGTTGCCCACAGGCTGAGGCGGTCGATGTAGACCAGCACCACGGGGACGACGACCAGGGTGAGCAGGGTCGAGCTGATCAGGCCGCCGATCACGGCGTGCGCCATCGGCGCGCGCTGGGTGGCGCCCTCGCCCAGGCCCAGCGCCAGCGGGAGCATGCCGAATACCATCGCGAGCGTGGTCATCAGGATGGGGCGCAGCCGGATCGAACCGGCCTCAAGCAGGGCGTCGTGGACCGGCGCTCCGCGCTCCCGCGCCTGATTGAAGAAGTCGACTAGCAGGATGGCGTTCTTGGTGACGAGGCCCATCAGCATGATGAAGCCGATCGCCGAGAAGATATTGAGCGTCGTGCCGGCGACCAAGAGGCCGAGGAACACGCCGATCAGCGACATCGGCAGCGACATCATGATGGCGATCGGCTGCAGGAAGCTGCCGAACTGGGAGGCCAGGATCAGGTAGATCAGGATGACCGCCATCAGCAGCGCTTGGCCGGCATAGGCGGCGCTCTCCGCCATGTCCTTGGTCGAGCCGCCGAACACGAAGCGGTAGCCGGGGGGCAGCTTGATCTCGGTCAGGATCTGCTGCAGGTCGCTCGACACCTCACCGGCCGAGCGGCCATAGACGTTGGCGGTGATCTGGACCTCGCGGTTGAGGTCGCGGCGGTTGATCTGAGAGGCGCCGACATCGGTCACGACATCGGCGATCTGCGCGATATGGACCATGCGCGGCAGGCCGTTGGGCTCGGTGCCGGCGGTGAACCAGACGCGGTGCAGGTCGGCGATGCCGGTGCGGTCATCGGTCGGCAGGCGGACCATGACCATGTAGTTCTCGCCATCGGGCGCCCGCCACAGGCTGGTCTCGTCACCCGCGAACAGGGGCCGCAGCGACTGGGCGACCGCGGCGGTCCCGAGGCCGAGATCCGAAGCCGCGTCGCGGCGCAGGCGGACCGACAGGATAGGCTTGGCGGCCTTGAGGTTGCGGTCGAGATCGACCAGGCCGCGGATGCCGGCGGCGCGCTTCATCACGTCCTGCGAGATCGTGTCGAGCACATTGGTGTCGGGTCCCTGCAGCGAAAGCTGGAGCTGCTTCTGGACGCCGCCGCCCGGTCCACCCGGAATGTTGATCGAGACCAGGATGCCCGGGATGCTGGCTAGACGCTCTCGGATCGGCTGGGCGAGCTGCTCGGGCGAGCGCTTGCGATCCTTCAGCGGTTTCAGCTTGAGATAGAGGCTCGCCTGGTTCTTGCCGTTCGCGTAGCCGGTGTTGACCGTGCCGTAGGTATAGTCGATCTCGGGAAACTCGCGCAGCGCGGCATCGACCTGCCGCATCTTGGCCTCGGTATATTCCAGCGAAGAGCCGACCGGGGTTTCGATGCTGACGACCTGTTCGCCGAGATCGGCCTGCGGGACGAATTCGAAGCCGATGTACTTCGGCAGCGCGAAGCTGCCGACGAAGGTCGCGAGTGCGATCAGCAGGGTGGTCTTGGGCCAGCGTAGCGCCCAGCCGAGCACGACCCGATAGATGCCGTTGGCCTTTTCCTGGGTGCCGTTGACGATGCGGGCAAAGCGGCCGTTGCCATGCGCCTGCGGGTCGTACCAGACCGACGAGAGCATCGGATCGAGCGTGAAGGACACGAACAGCGAGATCAGCACGGCGGCCGAGACCATGACGCCGAACTGGAAGAAGAAGCGCCCGATGATGCCGCCCATGAAGGCGACGGGCAGGAAGACCGCCACGATGCAGAAAGTGGTGGCGAGCACGGCAAGGCCGATCTCGTTGGTCCCGTCGATCGCGGCCTGGCGGTGGGTCTTGCCGAAGCCGATATGGCGCATGATGTTCTCGCGCACCACGATCGCATCGTCGATCAGGATGCCGATCGCCAGGCTGAGCGCCATCAGGGTCAGCACGTTCAGCGTGAAGCCGAAGGCCGCCATCACCATGAAGGCGCCGAACACCGAGATCGGCAGCGCGAGACCGGTGATGACGGTACTGCGCCAGGAGTGCAGGAACAGGAAGACGATCGCGATGGTGAGC
>JAGNNA010000323.1 GCA_017990895.1 Reyranella sp. | reverse complement strand
CAGATGACCGAGAGCAAGGATGGAAGGAAGCTGACCTTCGAGCATCGGTCGGTCGCCGGCGGCAAGCAGACCAGCCTGATGAAGGGCGAGGCGACCATCGCCGACGACGGCACGGGAGAGGCGCGATTCAGCGCTCCCCCGAACCAGACCGTGGCCCTGCCCGCGGGAACGCTGTTCCCGGTGGCTATCGCGCGCGCGACCATCCGCGCCGCCAAGGCCGGGGAGAACGGCATCGATGCGCGGTTCTTCTTCGGCGACAAGGTGAAGCCGCCGCAGCAGGTGAACGCCGTGATCGGCAAGGTGCCGCGGCGCCTCGCCGATGTGAAGATCCCCGAGGGTGCCGAGGAACTGGTCGACGGCCGCAGCCGCATCTACTATCGCGCCGGTTTTTTCGACGTCGAAGGGAAGGGCGCGGGTGAACCGGCCTTCGAGATGAGCAGCATCACCCTCGACAACGGCATCGAACTCTACGGCACCCACGAGCAGGGCGAGGGCGGCATCGAATACCGCATCACCCGCCTCGAGGCGCTTCTCAAGCCGGAGTGCAAGTAGGCGAGAAGCGTTCCTACACGGGCCACAGCCAGGCGGCGCCGCGGACGCCGCTCGAGTCGCCGTGCACGGGGGGGCTGAGCCTGGTGGCGATCCTGTCGCGTTCGGAGAAGATATAGTCGCGCCATAGCGCCGGCACGCGCTCATAGAGCGGTGCCATCTTCGAGAGCCCGCCGCCCAGGACGATGACGTACGGGTCGAGCAAGTTGACGACGTTGGCGAGCGAGCGGGCGAGACGGTCGCAATAGCGCTCGAAGCATTCCGCCGCCGCCGTATCACCGGCTGACGCGGCTTCCGCGATGTCCGTGGCGCGGAGCTCGCGACCCGTTGCCCGGGCATACTGTGCCTGGAACGCCGGACCGCTGAGCCATGATTCGACGCAACCCTTTCGCCCGCAATAGCACTGCGGACCGGGGCGTTCGTCGTCGCGCGTCAGGGGAAGGGCATTGTGCCCCCATTCTCCGCCAATCGCTTGCGCGCCGACCAGCGGCCTGCCGTCGATGACGACGCCGCCGCCGACGCCCGTTCCCAGGATCACGCCGAACACCACCGGGGCGCCGGCGCCTGCGCCGTCGGACGCCTCGGAGACGGCAAAGCAGTTTGCATCGTTCGACAGCCGCACGTCCTCGCGGCCCAGTGCCTGCTTGAGGTCGATGTCGAGCGGCTGGCCGTTGAGCCGGGTGGAATTTGCATTCTTGACCAGCCCGGTCGCCGGCGAGACGGCCCCGGGATGACCGACACCGACGCGGCAGTGTGCACCCACGCGGGCTTCGAGGTCACGCACCACGCCGACCACAGCCTCGACCGTGGCTTCGTAGCTCTCCCGGGGGGTGGGCACGCGCAACCGCGCCCGTTCACTGCCGTCGTCGGCGAGGACGATGCCTTCGATCTTCGTGCCCCCGAGGTCGATACCGATGCGCATGAATCACTAAGGAGTTGCTGGAAGGAACTTGAAAGGCTCTGCGGGCTTGAAATCGCCCGTGACCTCCCCTGAAAAGACCTCGCCATTCTGGATGGTGAGCTTCTTCACCGGCGCGCCGGGCTTGAAATCGAGCCTCTCGAACGACACCCAGAAGGTATTGGGGCGGGTCGCCGAGTCGAAATAGTAGACGAGGTTCTTCTGGTCCGAGACGGTCCGCCAGATCGTCGAGGAGATGTTCGGCTGATCCGGCGTGGTGATGCCCAACGGAACGCTGACGGCGCGCATCACGCTCATCACGCTGGCCACCGCCTGAAACGTGAAGGACTGCGCGGGCACGCCCTTTATGTAGTTGGGGTCCTTCGCCCGAGGGATTGCTCCCAGCAGGAAGGAGGCACGGGCGAAGCGGTCGGCGGCGCGGTTGGTACCGGGGAGGAAGGTCAGGCCGTCGATGCTCTCCCAGTAGGTGTTCAGGGCGAGCTGCTCGCTGTAGATCGGCGAGTTGGTCAACACGACATATTGCTTGCCGTGATGGATCACCAGCTTTCCATTGACGTATTCGAGGATCGCCGAATCGCCTGACGCATCCGAGAGGGAAAGGTGCAGCGTGGACGGCGCCCCATTCGGCAAGGCGGGGGCCAATACGTTGAACGGTTCGCCGCGCAACGCCTCGACGACCTCTCCGACCGTCGCGAAATTGTCGAGCGCGTATTGCAGCCATGTCGACAGCGAGATGTAGGGTTTGCCCTGAACCGGCTTTGGATACTGCGATTCGGCAAGATAGAGCAGGTTGGCGACGAGACCCTTCTCGTTCATGCCATCGGTGCTTCCGGCCTCGTAGCCCGAAACCACGACGCTGCCGTATTTCGAGGTCCATTCCGCCGATTGCGGTCCTGCGGCGCCGTTGCGCTTCATGCCGGCTGGCAGGACCCAGAGGTTCGACGACATGTCCTCCTTCCAGTCCATATTGCGGCCGGTGAGAACGAGATTTCCGTCGCCGACATAGAGCGTTCGCGTGCACGCGTATGCAGGTGCTGCAAGCGACGCCGCGGCCACCGCGAGAGCGGATATCCCGGAGAGAAGACGCTTCATGTGCTTGTTGTCCTTGTTTGCTCGACTCGATCTCACAGGAAGCGCGCGCGGATGTCGATGCTGTTCTCCTTCCCAATCCTGTCGAACGTCGAAGCCAGCCATGCGGTTGCGGAAGCGCGGCCGGCTTTGAACAGATGCTCGAGGAACTCGGGCTCGATGTTGAACTTGCTGACGGCGCCGAGCGGCGAAAGGGTCGTGGGATCGCTGATGGAGTGGATGAGCAGCTTCTTCAGGCGATCGCCGAATTCGCCGGTCAGTGCGCCCTTGTCGATCAGTTCCTGCACGAAGGCGATGGCCCGCATCTCCGCCATGAGCGCGCCGCCGAAGGTGATCTCGTTCAGCCGGTCGGCGATCTCGGCGTTGGAGCGCGGAACGCCTTCGCGGCCGGGCGGGTCCACTTCGACGATGACGACATCGGCGCTCTCACTGTTGTAGATGAATGGCCAGATCGGCGGGTTGCCGCGGAAGCCGCCGTCCCAGTAGGGCTCCCCTTCGATCACGACGGCTTCGTGGATGCTGGGCAGGCAAGCCGACGCCAGGAGCGCGTCGATCGACAGTTCCTCGCGCGTGAAGATGCGCACCTTGCCGGTCGCCACGTTGGTCGCGGCAATGAACGCCTTGATCTGGTGACAGGCGCGGACGGACTCCTGATCGAAGTGCCTGGTGAGGAGCTCGCGCAGCGGATCGAACTTGAGCGGATTGCGCTGCCAGGGCGTGAGCGTGCGCTGGATGAGGTCGGCCCACAGGGCGCCGGGTGAATCGTCGAGGTTCCAGTTGCCCTGCAGGCGATCGAGTGGGGTGCGCCGGATCGGACTCGCGATCGACATCTGCCCGAGCTCGCCCCAGAAGGCCGCAAGTGCGGCACGCGCGCCGGCCGGGCCGCCCTTGGCCCAGCCCTGCAACAGGATGGCGGCGTTCATCGCCCCGGCGCTGGTGCCGCTGACCGCTTCGATCTCCAGGCGGCCATCCTCGATCAACGCGTCGAGCACGCCCCACGTATAGGCGCCGTGGCTGCCGCCACCTTGCAGAGCGAGGTTGATGCGTTTCGTGTCGGTCATGCGTCTATCCTCGCGGCCCATGCGGCGTTAGGGTCATCGTTCTGTAAGGAAGTGGGTAGAGCGGGCGGCATTATGGCGAAGGACGGAGCAGGGGGAGCGTGGCGAAAGCGCCCCTCGACCATCTTGTGGATGCTCTCGCTGGGCCAGCTCGTGACCTGGGGCATCGTCTACTACACCTTTCCGCTGTTCGTCGTGCCGATGAGCGAGGAGCTTGGTTGGTCGCGCAGTGCGATGTTCGGCGCTCTTTCAGCGGGACTTCTCACGGCCGGCCTGTGTTCCATCACCGTCGGCGCCTGGATCGATCGCGGCCACGGGCGCCTGCTGATGACCGGCGGGTCGCTGCTTGCGGCCGCGCTTCTGTTCCTGTGGTCGAGGGTCGAATCGCTGCCGGTCTTTTACGCGATGTGGATCGGACTGGGCGCCTGCCAGGCGGTGACGCTCTATGAGCCGGCCTTTGCGGTGATCACCCGCGTCTACGGTCCGCGCTACAAGCAGGCGATCCTGCTGATGACCTTTCTCGGCGGGCTGGCCAGCACCTTCGGCATTCCCTTCACGCAGTTCCTGGTCGAGCGGATCGGCTGGCGACCGGCGCTCGACGTGCTGGCGGTCATCGTCCTGGGCGTCGCGTTGATGCACTGGCTTATCGTGCCGGGCCCTGAAGTGAAACCCGTGCCGATCGCGGCGGCCCAGCCGCCCGTCGAAGGCGTGGCAAAGAGGAGCCCGCTGGCCACCGCCATTCGTGTTCCCGCCTTCTGGGGACTAGTTGTGGCGTTCGCGGGCTACGGGCTCGCCTTTTCGGCGATGAGCTTCCATCTCATCCCGCTGCTCGACGATCGCGGCGTGCCGACCGGCGTGGTCATGGCGATCATCGCCCTGATCGGGCCCATGCAGGTGGTGGGGCGGGTGCTGCTGATGGTCGGCCAGCGCCACATCACGACCATACAGTTGGGCGCGCTGATCTACTTCGCCTTTCCCCTGGCGATGGGCTTTCTCGCCACGGGTATCACCGACGTATATCCACTGATCCTGTTCGCCGTGGTCTACGGTGTCGCCAACGGGCTCGTGACCATTCTGCGAGGCATGGCCGTTCCCGAGTTCATCGGCCCCGAGGGCTACGGCGTCGTCTCGGGCGCACTCACCATGCCGACCAACGTCATGCGGGCCGCGGGGCCGGTGCTGGCCTCCCTGGCCTGGGGAGCGTTTGGTGGTTACACGCCCGTTTTGTGGGGTTTGGCCGGCATCATGCTGGTCGCGGCGGTCGGATTCGCGGCGGCGGCGTTTCTTTCGAAACGAACTTGAATTCTCCCGGTTTTGCCACAATTGCACATCATCTGACCTCGCAAGCTAATAAGAGAGGCGAGGCGTCATGTTGGATGCAAAGCGTTTGCTGGAACAGTTCATGGGTAGCCAGGGCGGTGGCTTTGGCGGTGGTCAGGGCGGCGGCCAGGGCGGCGGCCAGGGCGGCGGCCAGGGCGTGGGGCCGACCGGCAGCCAGGGTGGCCTGGGCGGCCTCCTGAGCGGGGCCGGCGGCGGCGTGCTCGCCGGTGGCTTGGCGGCGCTGCTCATGGGCAGCAAGACCGGGCGCAAGGTTGGCGGTGAGGCTCTCAAGCTCGGCGGCATGGCCGCGGTGGGCGCGCTCGCGTACAAGGCCTACAACGACTGGCAGGCCGGCAAGCAGGCGGCGCCGGTCACGCAGGCGCCCCAGACTCCATTTCCGATGCTGCCGGCGCCCAGTGGAACCCCGTTCAATCCCTCCACCGAGGCCGGTCAGCAGACGCTGGCGCGTCATCTTCTGCGCGCCATGATCGCGGCCGCCAAGGCCGACGGCCATGTCGACGCCCAGGAGCAGGCGCGCATCTTCGCGGAGATGGACAAGTTGCCGCTCGGGGCCGACGACAAAGCGTTCGTGATGGACGAGCTTCGGGCAAAGCTCGATGTCGATGCCGTCGCGGGCGCCGCCGCGACGCCGGAAGAGGCGGCCGAGATCTATACGGCTTCGTTGCTGGCGATCGACGTCGACAATGCGGCGGAGCGCGGCTACCTCGCGATGCTGGCCGCACGCCTCAAGCTCGACGACGCGCTCGTGGCCCATCTTCACGGCAGCGTCGCCTCGGCGACCGGCAAGAGCGTGC
>JAGNNA010000322.1 GCA_017990895.1 Reyranella sp. | reverse complement strand
TCGCGAACCGGGGAAGTGTCGGGGGACACGATGCGCAGGTTCGTACTATCGGCAATCGCCGGCTTTTCAGCTTTGGCAGCCACACAAGCCATGGCCGGGCCCGTCCTGGACGCTGTGAAGGCACGCGGGCAGCTCCTGTGCGGCGTCAGCGCGGGCCTCGTGGGCTTCATGCATGCCGACAGCCAGGGGGCCTGGCGCGGCCTTTCGGTCGACATGTGCCGCGCCACGGCGGCCGCCCTCTTGGGTGACGCGAGCAAGGTGAAGTACGTCCCGCTGGAGCCCCTGAACCGCTTCCCGGCAGTCGAGTCGGGCGAGGTCGATCTCCTCGCGTCCAATTCTACCGTCACGCTGGGCCGTGACGCTGGCGTCGATTTTGTCGGCATCTACTACTATGATGGCCAGGGCTTCATGGTGCCGCGCAAGCTGGGCAAGCGCGTCATGAGGGATCTCGACGGCGCCAAGGTGTGCGTACAGCCCGGTACGACGACCGAGGCCAATGCCGTAGACTATTTCCGCCTGAACAAGATGACCTTCACGCCGTTGCTGCTCGACAAGATCGACGATCTGCGCACGGCCTTCTTTGCCGGGCGCTGCGACGTCCTGACAGCCGACGTGTCGAACCTCTACGCGACCCGGGCGGCCTACGCTCCCAATCCGAGCGACTACACAATCCTGCCCCGGACCATTACCAAGGAGCCTCTGGGGCTGGCGGTCCGACATGGCGACAGCCAGTTCGGGGACATCGTGCGCTGGTCGCACTACGCCATGATCGAGGCCGAGGAATACGGCATCACGTCCTGGAACGTCGACGAGGCGCTGAAGAACGAGAATCCCACCCTGAAGCGCATCCTCGGCGCGACGCCGGGCATGGGCAAGGCCCTCGGGGTCGACGAGAGGTGGGCCTACAACATCGTCAAGCAGGTCGGCAATTATGGCGAGGTCTACGACCGCAACCTCGGGCCCAACACGGTGCTCAAGATCCCCCGCGGCATCAACGCGCCCTGGCGCGACGGCGGCATGCTGTACGCCCCGCCGATCCGCTGATCGTCCCGCATTTTGGCCTGCGGCTTGCAAGCCTCCCGAAGAAGGCGGCATTGTGCGGGTCAAGAACAATGGGAGGTGAAATGCGCAACAGGATCGTGGCGGCAACGGCCGCGCTGGCAGCAGCGGTGGTCGGCTTCGCCGGGACAGCCCAGGCGGGCAAGGATCTCGACGCCGTCAGGGCACGCGGCAGCGTGAATTGCGGGGTCGGCATCGGAACCGCGGGCTTCATGCTGGCCGACAGCCAGGGCAAGTGGAAGGGTCTCTCGGTCGACGTCTGCCGCGCCGTCGCGGCCACCATCTTCGGTGATTCGGAGAAGGTCAGGTACGTTCCCCTCACCTCCCAGCAGCGCTTCACCGCGGTCCAGTCGAGCGAAGTCGACATCGTGATGGGCAACGCCACCTACACGCTGACCCGCGACACGGCGCTGGGGCTCGATTTCACCGGCATCTACTACTACGATGGCCAAGGCTTCATGGTGCCGAAGAAGCTCGGCGTGAAGAGCGCCAAGGAACTGAACGGCGCCACCGTCTGCGTCGCCCCCGGCACCACCACCGAACTCAACCTCGCCGACTATTTCCGCGCCAACAAGATGACCTTCAAGCCGGTCGTCATCGAGAAGGTCGACGAGATCCGGGCGGCCTTCTTCTCCGGCCGCTGCGACGTCTACACGACGGATGCGTCGAGCCTGGCCGCCACGCGTGCCGCCAACGTGCCGCCGCCGCAGACCATCGACGACTACGTCATCCTGCCCGAGATCATCTCCAAGGAGCCGCTGGGACCGGTGGTGCGCCACGGCGACAACCAGTTCGCCGACATCGTTCGCTGGGCGCTCTACGCCATGATCGAGGCCGAGGAGCACGGCATCACCTCGAAGAACGTCGACGAGATGGTGAAGAGCGACAATCCCTCGATCAAGCGCATCCTCGGCGTCACGCCCGGCATGGGCAAGGCGCTCGGAGTCGACGAGAAGTGGGTCTACAACATCGTCAAGCAGGTCGGTAACTATGGCGAGAGCTTCGACCGCAACGTCGGCATGGGCTCGCCGCTGAAGATCGCCCGCGGCCAGAACGCGCTGTGGACCCAGGGCGGCCTGCAATATTCGCCGCCCATCCGTTGATGCGGGATGATCGAGGCCGGGAACGCCGGAATTTGTCCCGTTGCGCAGGGGCAATTCCCACATACACTGAGGGCAATTCCGAGCATATAACGCCGCAGCGGAAAAGCCGCACCAGGCAGGGGGAATAGCGTATGGCGGTCGAGGCTCTCGGCTCTACGCCACGTACGAAAGTGGCACCGTGGAACGATCCGGTCATTCGAGGCTGGGTCTTCCAGATCGTCGTAGTCAGCCTCGTCGGCTTTCTTGCCTGGTATCTGGTCAGCAACACGATCGACAACCTGCAGCGCCAGAAGATTGCCAGCGGTTTCCACTATCTCGAGCGCGAAGCCGGCTTCGAGATCGGCGACACGATGATCGAGTACTCGCCGGCCAGTACCTACGCCCGCGCCATCTGGGTCGGCATCCTCAACACGCTGAGGGTGGCCGTCCTCGGCATCCTGCTCAGCACCCTCCTCGGCACGCTGATCGGCGTGGGCCGCCTGTCGCCCAACTGGCTGCTCAATCGCATCTGCGGCTGGTACGTCGAAGCCTTCCGCAACGTGCCGCTGCTGCTGTGGCTCTTCCTCTTCTACAAGCTGATCAGCGAGGCCTTTCCCGGTCCGCGGCAGGCGCTCTCGCTGTGGAACAGCGTGTTCCTCAGCAACCGCGGCGTCTATTTCCCGGTGCCGATGGCGGATCCCATCCACAAATGGATGGGCCTTGCCTTCCTGGTCGGCATCGCCGCCGCCTGGTTCGTGAACCGCTGGGGCAAGAAACGCCAGGAAGCCACGGGCCAGCCCTTCCCAGGTATTTCCGCGGGTCTCGCCATCGTCATCGGCCTCCCGGCCCTCGTCTGGCTGGCCGGCGGCGCGCCGCACCATATGAGCTGGCCCGAACTGAAGGGCTTCAACTTCTCGGGCGGCACCGTCATCCAGCCGGAGTTCACCGCGCTTCTGGTCGGCCTCGTCCTCTACACATCGGCTTTCGTCGCCGAGATCGTGCGCTCCGGCATCCTGGCTCTGCACAAGGGCCAGAGCGAAGCGGCGGCGGCGCTCGGGCTGTCGCGCGGCCAGTCGATGCGCCTCGTGCTGCTGCCGCAGGCGCTGCGGGTCATCGTTCCGCCGATGACCAGCCAGTATCTCAACATCACCAAGAACAGCTCGCTGGCGATCGCGATCGGCTACCCCGACCTGGTCGCCTCGATCAACGTGACCATCAACCAGACCGGCCAGGCGATCGAAAACATCCTGATCATCATGGCCGCCTATCTGTCGGTGAGCCTGTCGATCTCGGCGTTCATGAACTGGTACAACAAACGCATCGCCCTGAGGGAGCGCTGAGCATGACCGACATGCCTGTCGGCGATCGCAAGCCGCTCGCCCCTCCCGTCGACGAGACCGGCCCGCTCGGCTGGGCCCGCAAGAACCTGTTCTCCAGCTGGGGCAACGGCATCACCACGGTCGTGCTGATCGCCGCCGTCGTCTGGGTCCTCTCCTGGTTCCTGGAATGGGCGCTGTTCACTGCCAACTTCACCGCCTCGACCGGCGCCGAGTGCCGCGGCGGCGGTGCCTGCTGGGCGCTGATCCGCGAGAAGTTCCGCTACATCTTCTTCGGCTCCTTCCCCTACGAACATCATTGGCGGCCGCTCTTCGCCGTCATCACCATGCTGGCCATGCTGGTGCTGAGCGCCGACCGCCGCATGTGGAACTGGCGCCTGCTCGTGATCTGGGGCGTCGGCTCGTTCGTCACCTTCCTGCTGATGTTCGGCCAGATCCACATTCCGTTGAGCCTCATCCTGTTCGTGGCTCTGGTCTGCGGCGGCGCCGGCCTCGCGCTGCGCAGCGCCCTGGCGACGCCGTCGGAGCGGATGGCCTATTACGCGCTGGTCGGGGTCGGCGCGGCCGGTCTCGTTCTGCGCATCCTGGGCGTGCTGCCGGCGTGGAGCATCGCCATCGCCCCGCTGAGCTACGTCGAGACCAGCCTGTGGGGCGGCCTGCCGGTGACCCTGATCCTGGCGACCTATGGCCTGGCCTTCGCCTTCCCCTACGGCGTCCTGCTGGCGCTGGGCCGGCGGTCGAATCTGCCGCTGATCAAGGGCTTGTGCGTCGGCTTCATCGAGCTGATCCGCGGGGTGCCGCTGATCAGCCTGCTGATCATGGCCTCGGTCATGCTGCCGCTGTTCCTGCCGTCGGGCACGACGATCGACAAGTTCCTGCGCGCCCAGGTCGCCGTCATCCTGTTCGCCGGGGCCTACATCGCCGAGGTCATCCGCGGCGGCCTGCAGTCGCTGCCCAAGGGCCAGTTCGAGGCCGCCGACGCCATGGGCCTGAACTACCCGCAGAAGACGCTGCTGATCATCCTGCCGCAGGCCCTGCGCGTCGTGATCCCGCCGCTCATCAACACCTTCATCGGCTTCTTCAAGGACACGTCGCTGGTGCTGATCATCGGCATCTTCGACTTCCTCAACACCGCCAACCAGGCGCTGGTCGATCCCAACTGGGCGGGCTTCCCGGGCGAGGTCTACCTGTTCGCCGCCTTCGTCTACTTCATCTTCTGTTACACGATGTCGAGGTACAGCAAGTATCTCGAACTCGAGCTCAACAAGGGTACGCGCCGCTAGGCGCCGTCAGGGAGCACGTCATGGCCGCAACCGCGCGAGATCTCTCGAAGGTCGAATCGGTGATCCAGCTCAAGGGCGTCAACAAGTGGTTCGGGCAGTTCCACGTGCTGTCCGACATCAATCTCGACGTCAAGGAAGGCGAGAAGATCGTCATCTGCGGTCCGTCGGGCTCGGGCAAGTCGACGCTGATCCGTTGCATCAACCGGCTGGAGGAACACCAGCGCGGCGACATCGTGGTGCACGGCGTCACGCTCTCCAACGACGTGAAGAACATCGAGGCGATCCGCCGCGAAGTCGGCATGGTGTTCCAGTCGTTCAACCTGTTCCCGCACCTCACCATCCTCGACAATCTCACCCTGGCGCCGATCTGGGTGAAGAAGATGCCGAAGAAGGAGGCCGAGGAGATCGCCATGAGCCTGCTGACCCGGGTGCGCATCCCCGAGCAGGCGCTGAAGTATCCCGGCCAGCTGTCGGGCGGCCAGCAGCAGCGCGTGGCGATCGCCCGGGCGCTGTGCATGCGTCCCAAGATCATGCTGTTCGACGAGCCGACGTCCGCTCTCGACCCCGAGATGGTCAAGGAAGTGCTCGACGTCATGATCGAGCTGGCGCGCGAGGGCATGACCATGCTCTGCGTCACCCACGAGATGGGCTTCGCCCGCGCCGTCGCCGACCGCGTCATCTTCATGGACCGCGGCGAGATCGTCGAACAGAACGAGCCGGAAGAGTTCTTCGCCAATCCCCGGAACGAGCGCACCAAGCTGTTCCTCGGCCAGATCCTGCACAATCACTAGGATCTTTCAGGATAAAGCCGAATCAGTCGCCTCCCCATTCAGATCTATCGGATTCACACATTTCATAGTCCGAGGGATGCGCCATACTTGATGGCGCGGAACTGCTCGAGGCCGATGCGCATGACCTTCGGCCCTGGCTTTCCGTAGTAGCCGGTCCAACCTCCGAGTCTGGCGATGACCCAGGCGGCGAAGGCGAGGCTGGCTTTGGGGT